>DYTM01000158.1 GCA_020725985.1 Methanomassiliicoccus sp. | reverse complement strand
TGGGCATCGCCATCGGAAGCGGCACTGACGTGGCACGAGAGGCCGGGGAGATCGTCCTCATCAAGAACGACCTGAGGGACGCGGTCGCGGCGATCCAGCTGAGCAGAAGGACGATGCAGAAGATCAAGCAGAACCTCTTCTGGGCTTTCGCCTACAACACCGCCGGCATCCCGATCGCCGCTGGCATCCTGTACCCGTTTTTCGGAATCCTGCTTCAGCCTGTGATCGCGGCAGGAGCGATGGCGTTGAGCTCGGTCTCTGTCGTCTCGAACGCTCTCCTGCTCAAGCGGTACACGCCCGAGATAAACAGGAAGGGAGGTGAGAGCTGATGGCCAAAGACCCGATATGCGGCATGGACGTCGATGAGAAGAGCGCCAAGTGGTCGTCCGAGTACAAGGGCAAGAAGTACTACTTCTGCGCGCCCGGCTGCAAGAAGAAGTTCGACGAGAATCCCGGCAAGTACGCGAAATGATGCAGCAACGAGAGGAAGGGACGACTAGTGTCGGTGCTCCTTCTTCTCCTTCTCCCTCCTCTCATCTTCGTACTCGGAGGCCTTCGCGTCGACCTCCTGATCCCTCGGAAGCATCTTCTTCGCCATCGCCAGCGCGTCCATACCCAGCTCGAAAAGGGCTGGGGCGACGTGGATGCCTTGGCGGGTGACCGTCTCGGTGAGCTTCCCCGGGTTCATGACTTCCTTCGGGTCGAGGGCGGCTTTGATGGCCTTGATCGGGCGCACGCCCTCCCCTCTGATCGTCTTCAGGTTCGAGGCGAAGAACATGCCGAGGCCGAGGGGCCTCCCCCCGAGCCCGAAGGCGATGTCGGAATACTTCTTGTTGAAGGAAAGGGAGGTGACGCTCTTGAGGAGGCTCTCGGAGTCGAAGAGGTAGTACGGCATGAACATGACGGTGTTCCTGTCGGCCATGATTCCGATGACGGCGCCCTCCATCTTCAGCTCGTTCATCAAGCCGTAGGTCTCGGCCGCCATGGTGGCGAACTGATTGAGGGGGACGATGACCTCCCCCGGAATGTGGCCGAGCCCCAGCTCCCTCGATCGGAACTCGTAGCAGCGTTCGTCCCACTCGTGTCTCGAGACCTCGTCGCTCATCTTCTTCCCTCCATGCCTCTCGACGATCTTGTCAATGACTTCCTCTTCGTGCTGTACGGTCGCCTTGTCCCCTTCCAGGGTGAGGCTGAGCATGCTCCCCACCTCCGGAGCATGCTTCCCCGCCTTCCTGAGAAGGGCGTAGTGGCGGTCGTCGCCGAACGAGATGTGGAGGGGTTCCACCCTCGACCTGCATATCTCCATCAGAGGAGGTCCCAGCGCCTCGAGGCTCGGGAATGAGTAGGAGATGGGTTTCATCGCTTCGGGCGCAGGAACGAGTCTGAGCGTCACCTTTGTGATGACGCCGAGCGTCCCCTCAGCGCCCACCATCAGCCAGTTGAGGTTGTATCCGGAGGAGTTGTCGCAAACCGTGTCGAAACCGGTGTTGACGACGCTTCCGTCCGGCATGACCACTTCCAGGTTCCGAACGTTCGATCCGGCGGAGCCGTACTTGTAGTTCCCCACGCCGATGCCCCCTGTCGAAACCCAGCCCGCGAGGGTCGCGCTCGGGAAACTGCTCGGATAGGAGCCCAGGAGGAGACCCTTGGCGAGGCATGCGTCGTACACCTGCTTCCAGGTCGCGCCCGCTTCCGCGGTCACGCAGAGGTTCTCGGAATCGATCTTGACAATCCTGTTCATTCCCCCGGTCATGTCGATGAGGATCCCGCCGAATGCGGGAATGCTGCCCCCGAGACCCCAGGTGGAACTGCCCCGAGGGGTGATCGGAACCCGCTCCTCTGCGGCGATCGTCACCACCCTCCGCACGTCCTCAGTCGAGCGGGGCCTGACGACGACGTCCGGGATGTTCTTGAACGCGAGCTGTGCTTCCTTCGGAAGGGGGGCGAGATCGTGGCTGTAGAGCAGCCTCTCGAACTTGCTCGTCTTCACATTCTCCTTCCCGATCGCCTCCTCAAGCCTTCTCACGAGGGTCGCGGGAGCGCTCCCAGAAGAATCCTCAGCGGCTTCCATCCAATGTCCTCCTCATGCCGGGTCGGTCCTAGCCTTTCAGCCGATAGTTCATCATCGTATTTTAAACCTATCACCCGAGCCACACAATATCTGGAACGAGGGGAACGTGCGAAGGAACACTTCTCAGAAAATGAAAAAGCCCGGAGTTTACGGTGCTTCTGGGAGTCGTCTCATCTGCGATTCCTGGGAACCGCTCCGCAAAGCGGTTCGCGACCTTCGCAGGCGAGTGTCCATTCCGACCCAGACCCTTGCTCCTTCCGAAGAAGAGGCAGGTTTCGTGGGAGAGCCGACATCCCACCCAGGAAGCCATGGTTCCCGTAGTGAGGTGCTGACCACGATCTTCGACCGTGAATGGATCCCGGACGACTTCTTCACCATCCAAAGACGATGATCGAGACCGTCCGTTTTCCCCAGATGCATTCCGCCTCCGGGCGAATTGTAGTATGAAGCCAGGCTTATTTATAGATTGGCTAGATAGGCTGGAGGGGATTCAAGTGGGTGTTCCTTTCAACCCTCGTAGTGGGCTCCAAACCAAGTAGAAACCGAAGGACTTGCCTAATCCGCGAACGATGAAGACTGGATGCAAACTTGGACCCGTCAAAGCGCATTCCGCGGCGAATTCCTCCCGGGCCAGCGCCGTTCGCGGGAGGTTGAGCGTTCTCGTGCCAGTCTCGATCGCTCGTTCAACGATCTTCCGACCGTCGGAGAAAGGACTTGCCTCTTGAGGTATGAGAAGTGAAGCGCCCGGAGCTCACAGGGCAGCCGGACCCGCCTCAGCGGCCCTTGCTACGGTCATTCCGCAAAATGACCTTCGCGGCGGGGCGGCCGACAATCCGTCCACCTCGGGCCCTTGGTCGCGTCGAAGGGCGCTCCCAGGCTCGCGAGAAGATTCGCTCGCTTACGCCAGATTCCGCGGCAGCTGGCATCCGATGCGAACTGTGGCCTTCGCACCACGGACGGAAACCATGATCTCTTGTCATCGCCTCAAGCGATGGCACGGATCACCTGGCTTCGCCGGCTGCATTCTGCCTCCGGGCGTTGTAAACTATGTAAGAAATCATATTTAAGGGTTCGGAGAATCCAAGCGATTCGGCGGGAGCGAGAAGGGATCGACGATCCATCTGGATGAGACGCCCGAATCGCTCACTCTTCCTCAGACGGTTTCGGATCGACGTAGACCTCGATTCTCTCAGGCTCGCCAACCTCCTTCAGGGAGCTGACAAGTCCGGTGATCGTACTCGCGACCAGATCCGAGACGAATCTGCCGAGGGGGACCGGACGTCCGTCGACGAATATCCTTGTCCGCCCGTCCGCGCGGCTGCCGCAGTGGGAGATGTCTGCGGAGCCCTTCGCGACCGCTTCCGCGAACTCCCGGCAGCTTGGGTAGCCGCACTTTCGGCAGTCGATCCCAGGCAAGGACCTAAGGGTTCTCTCCACCCTGACCTCGCCCTCAATGATCTCCACCGCCCTCCGGACGCAGTCTTTCGGATCCAGGCAGCGAAGGAGCTCCTCCCCGCATGCCGCCGCG
>DYTM01000157.1 GCA_020725985.1 Methanomassiliicoccus sp. | reverse complement strand
GTGCAGGATTTGCGGGACGAGGGCGGGGGCCTCGGAGGCCTCGAAGGAGCACGTCGCCCGCGACATTTCCGAGGGCTGGTACGAGCCTCCGGTGTGCTCGAGGAGGCACCTCAGCAAGCCCCTGAAGAGGATGGGCGTCGAGGACCGAGAGTCCCCCCGTCCCGGCAATATTAAAATAGAGACCAAGCATTAGTCTCGCCGTCCCATATCTTAGGGAACGAGATTTCGGGAGTGAGATCTAGTGAAGGAAGTGGTCATTCTCAGTGCGACCCGCACGGCGATAGGCAAGTTCGGCGGGTCCCTGATGGACATGCCGGTCACGGACCTGGGCGCCGCAGCCATCAAGGAGAGCATCAGGAGGGCCCAGCTCGTGCCGGGGGATATACAGGAGTGCATCATGGGGATATGCCTCTTCGCGGGCGTGGGGCAGAATCCGGCCCGCATGGCCGCGATCAAGGCGGGCCTTCCGGCGGAGATCGGGGCCCTGAACATCAGCAAGATGTGCGGCTCCGGGCTCAAGTCGGTCATGCTCGCCGCCAATGCGATAAGGGCGGGCGAGCACGATGTCATCGTCGCCGGGGGGATGGAGAACATGAGCGCCGCCCCCTATCTTCTGACCGAAGCCAGATGGGGCTATCGCCTGAACGATAACAAGATCTTCGACCACCTCATCCTCGACGGCCTGTTCGACACGCTGAGCGGGATCCACATGGGCATGACCGGAGAGATCGTCGCCGAGAGGTACGGGGTGACGAGGGGAGAGGCCGACCTTCTTTCCTATCAGAGCCACAAGAAGGCCCTGGAGGCGATGGAAGGAGGGAGGTTCGATGCGGAGATTCTGCCGTTGACTATCGGCACGAAGAAAGGGGAGGTCCAATTCAAGACCGACGAGGGCGTCAGACCCGGGATATCGGTCGAAGCCCTCGCCAAGCTCAAGCCGTACTTCAAGAAGGATGGGGTTGTGACGCCCGGCAACGCCTCCCAGATCAGCGACGGCGCCTCCGCTCTCGTCGTTTCCTCAAGGGAGTTCGCCGAGGAAAGGGGAATCAAGCCTATGGCGACGATCGTCGACTACAACACCGGCGGCGTCAAGCCGGAGCACATCATGGAGGCCCCGATCCCCACCGTCCGGGCGCTCCTGAAGAAGACGGGAATGAGCATGTCCGACATAGGGCTGTTCGAGCACAACGAGGCGTTCGCCACCGCCTCGGTCGCGGTCAAGCGGGAACTCGGGGTCCCAGATGACATTTTCAATGTCAACGGCGGAGCGGTCGCCCTCGGCCATCCAATCGGATGCAGCGGGGCGAGAGTACTCACGACGCTCCTCTACGCCATGAAGGAAAGGGGCAAGAGCACCGGGCTCGCCACCCTCTGCCTCGGCGGGGGGAACGCGGTAGCGATGATCGTAAGGAAGTAGATGGGGGGGAAGGAATGGGAGTCGAGGCCGAACTCAGGAAGATCGGGGTGGTGGGCGCCGGAACGATGGGCAGCGGGATCGCGCAGGTGGCTGCCCAGGCCGGCTACCAGGTAGTCATGCGGGACATCGACAATTCGTTCGTCGCGGCCGGGATGGAGAAGATACGGAAGAGTCTGAACAAGGCGGTCGAGAAGGGGAAGATGACGAATGATGAGAAGGACCAGATCCTCTCCCGCATCCGGGGAACGATAGATCTCGCGGACATGGCGGACGCGGACGTCATCATCGAGGCGGTGCTCGAGGATCGGGGGACGAAGAAGACAGTGCTCTCGTCTCTCGATGCAATCTGCTCCCCGAGGACGATCTTCGTCTCGAACACCTCCTCCATACCGATCACCGAGCTGGCGGCGTTCACCAAGCGGCCAGCCAAGGTGTGCGGGATGCACTTCATGAACCCCGTGCCGGTCATGAAGCTCGTCGAGGTCATCCGAGCATTCCAAACTTCGGACGAGACTGCGGAGGTCGTCAAGGCTCTCGCGGTCAAGATGGGCAAGACCCCCGTCGAGGTGAACGACTTCCCAGGCTTCTGCACGAACCGCATCCTCGTGCCGATGATCAACGAGGCCGCGTACTGTCTGATGGAAGGGGTTGCGACAGCGGAGGCGATAGACCAGGTGATGAAGCTCGGAGCCAATCACCCAATGGGGCCGCTCGAGTTGGGGGACCTTGTCGGATTGGATGTCTGCCTGAACATCATGGAAGTGCTCTACAGCGAGTACGGGGATCCGAAGTACAGGCCGTGCCCGCTCCTCCGGCGCCTCGTGCAGGCGGGTCGCCTCGGAAGGAAGACCGGTTGGGGATTCCACAAATACGAGTGATTTCTCTCTCGGAGAACGCAGGCTGAGTTGCCAATCCAGAGAATGTGGCCGTAAATGATTTAATATACAGACGACGCTTCCATACCGAGTGATGCCATGCCGTCTGTGGAGCAGTTGCTGACATCTATCGACGGATACAGGGAGGACATGATCGGAGCCCTAGGAGAGCTTCTCAGGATCCCCGCCATCGGACCGGAGAACGGCGGGGACGGGGAGTTCGAGGGGGCGAGGTACCTGAGGGAACTGGTCGAGCGCTGCGGCTTCGACGACGTCGAGATGTTCGACGCCTTGGACGAGAGAGTCCGGCTTCGCCTGAGGCCGAACGTCGTGGCGAAGAAGAGGGGCTCCTCCGACCAGACGGTGTGGATTGTCACACACATGGATACGGTGCCCCCGGGGGACCTCGACACCTGGAACTACCCTCCATTCTCTCCGAGACTTGTGGACGGCAAACTCTACGGGCTGGGCTCAGAGGACAACGGTCAGGCGATGATCGCCTCCCTCTTCGCCGCCAAGGCGCTGAACGAGCTTTCGCCGGCCGGGCGGAGGACGATGGGGCTCGCTATCGTCGCGGACGAGGAGCGCGGGAGCGAGAAGGGGATCAAGTTCCTCATCCGGGAGGGGGTGTTCAGATCCGGGGACATCATCTACGTCCCCGATTACGGAGTGCCGGACGGCTCAGTCATCGAGGTGGCCGAGAAGTCCCTCGTCTGGCTGAAGGTGACGGTGGAGGGGAAGCAGACCCACGCCTCCACCCCCGCGAAGGGGATCAACGCCATGAAGGTGGGGTCGAGGTTCATGACCTTCCTGCTTGATCACCTGGCCGAGAAGTACGGGAAGACGAGCGAGATCTTCATGCCCCCGAACTCGACATTCGAACCGACCAAGCGCCTGCAGACGGTCGGGAACATCAACACCGTCCCGGGGGAGGACGTGTTCTATCTTGATTTCCGCATCCTCCCGGACTACGACGCGGAGGAGGTCCTCAAGACCGTCAAGAAAATCGCTAGGCTGTTCGAGGAGAGGACCGGCGCGGACATCACCGTGGAGAACGAGCAGACGACGAGCGCAGGGCCGCCGTCCCCAACCGACAACGAGGCGATGAAGGCGCTCGTCTCGGCGATCAAGACTGTACGGGAGGTCGAACCGGTCGCCAGGGGAATTGGTGGAGGGACGTGCGCGAACCTGTTCAGGCTCGCCGGCTTCGACGCCTACGCCTGGCAGACGGTGGACGAGGTGGCGCACTCCATCAACGAGTACTCCAAGGTGGACAATATTGTCGGGGACGCGAAGGTGTTCGCGGTCCTCATGGCGTCGCTGTGCTATCCGTCGGAATTCGGGCTCGAGTGAGCCCCCACAGGCCCTTTCGATTCCTTTTCTGTGAGAATGCAATAGCGAAGGCTT
>DYTM01000003.1:3477-18152 GCA_020725985.1 Methanomassiliicoccus sp. | reverse complement strand
TACTCGAAAGAGGCCTTGCTTCGATTGACGGTTTTCGGCAGATTCACATATACCCAGGAAGTCTTCCTTGACCTCGTGAGCAAGAACATGAAGGTCATCGAGATTCCCGTCAGGATACTCCCAAGGGGTAACGGGAAGTCAAGGGTCGTAAGGAATCCTATATACTATGGACTCAGGGCAATGAAGATCATAGTCCAGACTGAAAGAGACAACCATCCATTGAGGTTCTTCACCGCATTCAGTCTGCTCTTCCTTGTTCCCGGCATCGCCATGTTCTTACTCGTTCTTGCGAACTGGCTCGTGACGGGCATGACGACGCCTTTCACTTCGCTTATCACACTGGCTGGAACTCTCTCTCTCGTCGGCGTAATATTTATCGTGTTGGCACTCCTTGCGGACATGCAGGGAAGACAGAGAAGGCTACAGGAGGAAATGCTATATCTTTTAAGGCGACAACGCTATTCTTAGCGGAAATTGAGGGAAGGTTGAGATGAATACGGCCATGGCTAAGCTCATCGAGAAGATAGGGAGAAGGGCCGCACGGATATCAGTCATTGGACTTGGATACGTCGGACTCAATGTCTCAGTGAGCTTCGCCAACGAGGGTTTCAAAGTCCACGGATTTGATGTTGACAAGAAGAAGATCTCCTCCTTGGAGAATGGAGTCAACTACATTCCAGAAGAAAGATATCTGGCAAGAGTATTGCCAAAGGTTCTTGGTAAGAAGTTCATCCCCTCCATCGAGGTGGAGAAGGCATCCCTGCTGGGCGATGTGGTCATTATCATAGTCCCCACAGCCAACGGTGACGTTCCCACATTGACCTACCTGGAGAAGGCATTGAAATCGGTTATCCGGAACGACATCTCCGGAAAATTTATCATAATCGAGAGTACGGTGAAGGTCGGCACGACCGACGAGTTCGTTGTGCCGATTCTCGAGAAGTCAGGACTGACGGCAGGCGAGGATTTCTTCGTTGCATATTCCCCAGAGAGAATCGACCCGGGGAATCCGGACAAGACGCTGAAGAGCATTCCCAAGATCGTCAGCGGCATCAACTCCGAGAGCGCCGAGATCGCCGCCGAGCTCTACGAGAAGATCGTTTCGAAGGTCGTCCTGGTGTCGTCAATGCGGACGGCGGAGTTCGTCAAACTCATGGAAAACTCCCAGAGGGACGTGAACATCGCCCTGATGAACATGTTCGCCCTCATGTGCGAGAAGAGTGGCATAGACGTCGAGGAGGCGCTTTTCGCTGCCTCGACCAAATGGAACTTCCACCCATACAAGGCGAGCTGCGGGGTCGGAGGGCACTGCCTCAAGAAGGATCCCCTTCTCCTGGCCAAGTCGTTCGAGAACTCGGACCTCGATCTCGGGCTGATATACTCGGCCCGGAAGCTCAACGACTCGATGCCCCCGCTCACGGCGGAGAAGGCCGCCGCAATCTGCAGGGAGAAGCTCGGGAAGGATGTGGCTGAGGCGAAGTTTGGAATCCTCGGCCTCACTTACAAGAAGAACTCCTCCGATGCCAGGAACGCGCCGGCCCAGTTCATCATGGAGCGACTGGGGGAGATCGGCGCGAAGCGGATAAGCGCATACGATCCGCTCATCCGGGATTCCCCGATCAACGGCAGCCTGATGGATGTCCTGAAGTCGGACATAGTCATCATGACCGTCGCTCATGACGCTTTCAAGGGGGTGTTCGACACCTTTGCCGGCTACGTCGTGGACGGCACAAACACCCTCGAACCCTCGGAGCGGGTCATCGGGGTCGGTCGGGGTTTTGCGCAGGAAGGGGTCGAGCAGGACGAGGGAAACGGCTTCGAGAAATGCGGTCAGGACGTTCCCCAACGCTTCCGCGAGTCGGCTGTGGAGTAGATTAACGCAGGTTAATCATTCCAGAAAGGTATATATCGGGTGAATGGTGTGATACCTGGGGATTTATGAGCGACTGGCGAGCTGAGGATGGGGCGCTTTCTGTCATTCTTCCGACGCTCAACGAAGAGGAGAACATAATCCCCATGCTCGACGCGGTCCTCTCCCTCTACCCCCGGGCAAGAATCATCGTCGTCGATGACTCCTCGACGGACGGAACGCAGGAGAAGGTGCTTGCGTACTCAAGATCCAACCCGCGCGTCTCGCTCATCGAGAGGGATCCCGGCGACAAGGGCCTTACGGCGAGCATCATGGACGGCCTGGTGATGACCGAAACCCCTTACTTCGCCGTTCTGGACGCGGACTTCCAGCACCCCCCCGAGGCGATCGGGGACCTGATTGACGAGATCGAGAAGGGCAACGACCTCGTCGTGGGAGTGAGGAATGACAGGCGCAAGCTGCCATTCGCGAGGAAGATCTCCTCCTGGGGGGCACACCGGATGGCTTCCGCCTATCTTCGGTTCAAGGGGCAGCCCGGCTCCAAGGACACCATGAGCGGCTTCTTCTCGGGAAGGACCGATGTCTGCAGGAAAACGATCCTGGAGCACTTCGGGAAGTTCGAGCGCCAAGGCTTCAAGGCCCTCTTCGACCTGCTCAAGTTCGCGCCGAGGGACCTGAAGGTATCGGAGGTCGGCTTCGAGTTCGGCGAGAGGCGTGGAGGGACCTCGAAGCTCAATTCGAAGACGGTCCTCTCGATCATGAACCAGTGCGGTATCGTCGGAAAGGGTTTGGCGATCGCGACCTCGTTCTTCCTGCTGAGCATGCTCGGCCGCTTCGTCACGGCGTTCATCCTCGGCTTGTTCACCACACTCCTGTTCCTGACGATGACCGGGCAGCCTTGGCGCAACATCGAGGTGTTCCCGATGATCCTCTCGTTCCTCCTCGCGATTGGGTACGTCGTCATCTCGAACGAATTCCTCTCAGGAAAGAGGAGAGGGAACGGCCTCATCCGGGGGATCAAGATAGTCTTCACAGCCTTCACTGGCTTCCTCATCAACCTCGGCCTGTTCTACGCCATCGCCACCGAACTCCCCGAGTTCCAGATCATGCCGATGTTCCTCGGCTTCGGGATCGCCGCCAGCTACGACACCCTCGGGTGCATCATGCATTCGGATTGAGGAGCACGCGAGAGGATTATGTATGAACAAGGTGATTTGTCGAGCTGATGCCCTCGACGACGGTAGGGGTGTGTGCGCACAACGAGGAAAGGAACATTGTGCGATCACTCGCCTCGATCTCCTCCCAATCACTCGACTCCTTCGATATCGCCGAGATCCTAGTCGTCTCGAGCGGGAGCACCGATCGGACCGACGACATCGTCCGAGGATACTCGTCCGAGGACCCCCGCGTCCGCCTCATCGTCCAGGAGAAGAGGGAGGGGAAGTACTCGGCGGTGAACCTGATCGTCAGCGAGGCGAAGGGGGAGGTGATCGTGCTCGTCAACGCGGACAACGCCCTCGCCCCCGGAGCGCTCTCGCGCCTCCTGGAGCCTTTGAAGGAGGCGGGGATCGGCATGGTGGGCGGGCACCCCGTTCCGGTCAACGCCCCGGACACGGTCGTAGGATTCGCGGTGAGAATGCTCTGGGACATGCATCACCGCCTATCGCTCATCGTCCCGAAAACGGGGGAGCTCGTCGCCTTCCGGAACCTCCGCTTGCAGCTGCCCAGGGGCACCAACACCGATGAGGACTGGATCAGGATGGAGATGGAGCGGAGGGGTTACGCCATCGTCTACGCGCAGGACGCAGTGGTATGGAACAAGGGGCCCGAGACAGTCCGGGACTTCTGGAAGCAGAGGACGAGGGTGAACATAGGGGAGAGGTACATGAAGAAGCGATTCGGCTACACCGTCCCGACCTGGAACGCCTCGTTCCTCTTTCGCGCGCTGCTCTCTTTCATGAAAGACAACAGAAGACACCTCGGGAAGATTCTGGCGGGGGTGTTGTTGGAGGCGTCGGCGAGGGCCTACGCTTCCCTCTACGTCAGGCTGAGCAGGCCCGACCTGCACGTCTGGAATGTCGTCGACTCGACGAAGGATCTCTCCTAGGGGCTTCCCCCGACAGTCGCAATCCTGATCGAGTGGGCTGCCTGGAAGTCGTCGTTGGTGAAAGCGAAAACGGAGACTATTTCCGCGGACTCGAAGGTCGCGGACAGCACGCCGGCGATCGCATTTTGACCTGCACTTTCGGTCTGCCAGAAGATGGGACCGGAAATCCACTGGAGCCCGCAGGCGACGACCCGAGCGATGTCCGCGGCGATCACATCCTCGGCGGTCGTCACGAATGGGGCGGAGATCGGCCCGGCGAATGCGATCAAGGTGCCGTTCCCTATACGGAACAAAGCCGCCGAAGCAAGATCTCGCTCCCTCTGATAGTGGTAGCCGATGACCGTGCCTCCGTAGGCCTCGACGTCCTCGACATCAATTCCAGCGATCGGGGCAACGTTCTCGAGAGAGAGAGCGGACGCTGCCGTCGAGGGTTGCATCCCCTCCCCTCCGGAGAACGCCAAGGGATGGTACCTCAGCCGGAGGAACTCGTCCGGCCCGACCCACTCCCCTCCCGAGACCTTCGCAAGGAATGGCAGGGATTCGTTCCCGACGGAGAATAGGACGCCTCCCCTCTCCACCCATCGCAGGACGCTCGCGCCGTACCCTGTCTCATTCAACGTCCGGCTTGCCAGAATCAGGATAGAGGGTTCCCCGTCGATAATCTCCATGAGCCCGTCGAGATTGACCATGGATACTGAAACGTTCGACCCGATAAGATCCATCTCGGTCCGGAGATGATCGTAGAGGCCGTGCACGCTCCTAGACTGATACGGGTCGAGGACCCTTGCATCCTCGAAGATATGGATCGGCCAGGAATGCCATTGCGAGATCGGGAAGCACAGGACGTTGAGGGATTTGGAGAAGGAAGAGGAGCCGATGCTGTAGGATGCGTTCACCCAGACTTCGTCCCCCTCCTCGATCTCGACCTCCAGGTCGATTCTGAGACGGTGCACGCCCCCCTGGATTACAGACGAGGCGAGGACCAGGAAGATGGCGAACAGGGCGAATAGAACGTACGAGAGCTTCAAGCATCTCCCCCCAGCAGCCTTGCCGCCCTTTCCCAGAGCTTGTCAACGAAATCCAGCCTTCTCGGCAGGAGGAGGGTCAGCCCCACGATTCCCCCGAGCATGGCAGACACGATGACGAGGGTCTGCCTCGACAGCAGGCCGGCGGATGTGTAGTAGGTCTGGACGGCGGAGTTGAGATCGGCGATCGGGATCAGGTCGGTGTATACCGCCGCAGGATAAAGGAGCGCCTGAGCTGACTGGAGCCAGATGAAGTAGAGGAGCCCGAGGACAGTGAGCAAGTAGATCTTCCGCTCCCACCTCTTCTCCTCGACCGAGCAGAGGAGGAGGAAGGGGAGGAGCCATATGAGGTGCTGAGGATTCGTCACAGGTTGAAGAAAGATGATCACGCTCACAGTGAGGAGGCTGCCGACCGAGAGCGCCTTGAGGGCATCGATTTCGCCTGACAGACGCCTGACCATGATGCCCGAGACCGCAAAGACCAGGATTAACGTTGAGAGGAAGATGAATGTCGGGAAGCCTATGATGCTCGGGAAGACGTCCGGGAGGAGTCCCTCGCTGGGCAGGGCGGGAAGGAAGAACCAGAGGTTGAGGCCTCCGTAGCTCGTGTACCCGGCTCTGCGGAAGATAAAATCGAACATCAGGTCCGAGGAAAGGAAGAAGGGGAGGACGACGACAACGCTGACCAAGCCGCCGAGAACCAGGAGCGAGGAGCGTTTCAGACCTGTGTTCGTCAGACGGGGGAACTTACTGCCGCTCTCGAGCCAGAGCGCCAGCGCGAGGTAGAGTATGATCAGGTAGATCGGATAGAGCTTGAAGAACACGCCTAGGCCGAGCGCCATGCCTGCCACGATGTAGTGCTTGCGGTAGAAGGCGATCAGGGTGATGAGGGTCATCAGCGCCGGGAAAACGTCCATCTGCCCCGCGACCGAGCTGATCCATATGACTAAGGGGTTGAGGAACCAGAGGACGAATATCCGTCTCGCCCACTTCTCATCCTTGACGCCCAGCACAAAGCGGTAGAGGACGAGACCCATGACGAGGTCGGCGAGGATGAGCGGAGTTTTCAGGGCGAGATTGAAGGCGGGATGGGTGATGACCGGGACGAGCATCCCGGTCATGTGGGCGAGGTCGACCATCGAGTACTGCAGGGACCCGAACTGGGCGGGGTCCATGAAGAGGGAAAGGATAAGGACGAAGGGGTAGAGGACGACGGCGAAGAGGGGGGGGTAGGAGAAGGAGGCGTGGCCGTACACGCCCGCGCCGGCGAGCATGTCCACAGAGGAGCGATAGAAGGGGTAGACGTCGTAGGGGCAGGAGGTCCAGGGGGCGATCAGAAACCTGACGAGGAGGCCGACGACGATGACGAGAAGGAGCGGCCGGAAGGACCGTAGCACCGCCGGGATCTCCGAAAGGACGAAGGCGGCCTTCAGCGGGCAGGACCTAAGCCTCAACCCGCGCCCTCCCTCCGACGTTGAATTTCATGCCTTCGACCACGCCCCCGAGATACGCCCCCAGGGCGCCTCTGGACCGCTGGATTGCGATCAGTCCGGAGTAGTAAGGAAGGCTGATGATGAGCTGCCCGAGGAGGCAGGTGAGGTATCTGAGGCCCCGCATCCTCTTGGCAATGAGCAGAAGCATGTTCCTTGCGTATCGGCGGGCGCGGAAGGGGGTCATGATGTTCGATCCCCCGATGCCGGCGGAGCTCGAGACCTTGTGAAATGCGACCGCGGAGGGGACGTACCAGGACTCGAACCCCTTCTCCTCCGCCCGGAGACAGAGGTCCAGGTCCTCGGCGTACATCTCGAAGTCCTCGTCGAAGAGGCCGACCTCCTCGAAGCCCTCCCGCCGCACGAGCATGACGCATCCCGTCACGAAGTCCACCTTCCGCTCCTCGCCCGTCCCTCGATCCTCCTCGTCCATCAACGGATGGGTGCTGTAACCCCATGTCCTGTTGAATTCCCCCCCGGCGAACCATATCCTTCTCCGGTCGGGGTAGAGGATCTTCGGACCGACAATGCCTGCGGAGGAGTGCCGGGCCAATCCCTCAAGGAGCTGAGCGACGAAACCCGGCTCCCCGAAGGCGTCGTTGTTGATCAGGAGGAAATGAGTGAAATCTGATTTCATCGCCTCTCTCAGTCCCGCGTTCGCCCCTCTCACGTACCCCTCGTTCCTCCCCAGCACGATGATCCTTGCCTCGGGGGCGCTCAGCCTGATCGATTCGACACTCCTCGGATCGGACCCGTTGTCGACGACAACGGTCTCGAGTCCCTGGACGCCTCCGGCCCGGAGGGATCGGATGCACTCGAGCGTCTCCTCCGGTCTATTCCAGTTGACCGTGATGGCTACCACCCTTGGCCCGGGGGTCATCTGCGCTAGATAGGGCAGGTCAATCTTAACCCCTTTGCATTCCTTCCGGCGGAACCGCAGGCTATTTGAACAAAGGAGGACAATTGTTCAGCAATGAACATGAAGCAGTTCGAGGTCTACGTGCAGAACAGGCCGGGGGAAGTGGCCTGGGTTGCGGAGGTTCTGGCGAAGAACGCGGTGAACATAAGGGGGATCTCGACCGACCTGGGATCCGACAGGCCGATGATCCGGATCGTGACCGACGACGAGAACAGCGCGAGGAGCGCGCTCAGGAGCGCCGGATTGGAGTTCTCGGAAAGGGACGTTCTGGTAGTGGCGCTCACCGACAGGCCCGGCGAGCTGTCGAAGGTGACGAAGAAGCTCGCGAACGCCGGCGTCAACATCGAGTGCATATTCATCCTCGGCGCGAGGACCCCGAAGGAGGAGATCGCGATCGGCGTGGATCAGATGAAGAGGGCGGAGGAGCTGCTCGCGAAGTACCTCTCCTAAATCCTTTCT
This sequence comes from Methanomassiliicoccus sp., assembly GCA_020725985.1. GTDB lineage: Archaea > Thermoplasmatota > Thermoplasmata > Methanomassiliicoccales > JACIVX01 > DYTM01. Next base: position 10,282 of record DYTM01000003.1, on the reverse strand, counting down.
TTTTCAACCTCTCGGCCGTTCTTGCCGAATGATATCACGATGATCGAGAGGACGATCAAAGCGCCCCCTATCGCGGTGATGGCCGTCGGCGCTTCTCCCAGGACGAAGAAGGCGAAGATCATCGCGAAGACTATCTCGAGCAGAAGAATGATCGAGGTGATGGTCGCCCCCATCCCCTTCAGCCCGATGTTGTACAGGAGGAAGGCGAGGCCGGTGCAGAAGAGCCCGGTGTAGATGGCGCTCATCGCCCCGGCGCCATCGACGGCGTAGCTCTGGGTGAAGATGAGGGTCAGCGGGACTAGGACGATGGTGGTGAGGAGGATGACCGCCCCCGTCACAAGAAGGACGTCCGACTCCCGCACAAGGAGCTTCTTCTGGTACACTATGTAGAACGCCCAGAGAAGGCCGGCGAGAAAGACCGTCGCGTTTCCGAGAAAGCTCCCGGTGTAGATCGAGGAGAAATCGCCGTTCGTCGAGATGACTGTCACGCCCACCAGGCCGATCACCAGGCCGAGTACGATCTTCCGCGTGATCTTCTCCGCGAGGACGAACGTTGCCAGAATCGCAACGAAGACGACGTTGATGTCGATGAGGAGCACTGCGTTGGTGGCGGTGGTCATCGTCATCCCGAGATGCTGCAGTTCCAGAGCAACGGCGTTGATCCCCGCCACTGCCCAGATCAGCTTGTCCCTGAAGATCCGGGTATCGAACCGCCTGAGGACGACGAGCGCGAGGACAAGGACAAGAGAGCCGAGAAGGAACCGGAGGATCGAGAAGAGGAAGGGGTCGAGGTGCTCCACGCCGATCTTAGCAGAGACGAACGAGGTGCCCCAGATGAAGCTGGACGCGATGAGGAATCCCTCGTATTTCGCCTTCTCGGACTTCACCCCGGGGCAATTCCTCTACGATTATTTAACGAAGCGCAATATCCCGGAGGTGTCATTCAAGCGTCTTCCCTTCAAGGGAAAGAGGCCCTTCGAGCCTGACGCCGTCCCCGAGGACGCTGTCGACGACACGAACGCCGGGCCCGATCCCACATCCCTCTCCGAGAACGCTCCCCCTCACCGAGCAACCGATGCCGAGGGAGCAGCGGTCCATGAGAAGCGAGTCGACCACCTCGGCGTCCTTCCCGACGACGCTCCCCGGACCAATGACGCTCGACGCAACCACGCTCCCCTTCTCCAGCCTCGTTCCTTCGCCAATGTACGCTGGACCTTTGATCAACGCACCTTCGGCCGAGAAGTCCCGACCCGAGATTCTGCCGACGACTTCGGCCCCCGGGACAGACATTGCCTCTCCCTTCCGCTCGGCCATTCTCAGGTTGGCCTCAAGCAGGTCGGAGGAGCGGCCGACGTCCTTCCATAGGCCGGCGATCCTGGTGCCGAACAGAGGCTTCCCCGCCTCCAACAGCTTGGGGAACAGGTTCTTCGAGAAGTCGAACTTCTCCCCGAAGGGGACATGCGCGACCGTCTCCCTCTCCAGGACGTATATCCCGGCGTTGATCAGATTGGAGAAGACCTCATGGAGGGCGGGCTTCTCCTTGAACCTCACTATCCTACCTGTCTCGTCCAAACCGACGATGCCGAACTCCTGCGGTCTCTCCACCTCGGTCAGCGCTATCGTGACCGCAGCCCCCTTCCTCCGGTGGAACTCTATGATCGTTCCAATATCCACGTCCGCAAGCACGTCCCCGCTCGCCACCACGAAAGTGGGATCAAGTCTATCTTCGAGCAGTTTGACCGCCCCGGCGGTGCCCGCCGGCTGCTCCTCGAAGGCGTAGATGAGGTCGATACCGAACTCCCTCCCCTCTCCGAGCGCGGCGACCATGTCGTTCGAGCGATAGGAGCAGGTGAGAAAGACCTCCTCGATCCCGGCGGAGGCGAGGGAGCGGAGGACGTACTCCACGCACGGCCTCCCCAGCACCGGCAGCAAAGGCTTCGGCCTCGCGTTCGTCAACGGCCGAAGCCTCGTCCCTTCGCCGCCTGCCAGAACGACCGCCTGCTTCACCCTCGTGGTCAATTGAGTGCCTCCGCGGAAACCTGTCCGAAACCCGGAAGACAGTCTCCTGAGTTCGATGGTAATCCGCGTGGACGATTATGAGCGTTTTCCATGTTCTCGGCAACCTGATCCCCGGGGACGAACGGGCCAAGTCAATTGAATCACGGCAGACCGACTAACTCCACTCCCAGCCCCGGGGCCTTTCGGGCGTAGAGGCGGCCGGCCTTGAATTCCACGCCCCTCGTCGGATCGTTCTCGAACGAGAAATGAGAGTCCAGATCGGCGTAGGCCACGGCGCGCTGGGACAGGGCCACATGGAGGCCCCCGGCGATAGCGGCCTGGCACTCGGCCATGCATCCCACCTGGACTCTGATCTCGGCCACTTCGCACAGCTTCGACATGCCCACCGCCGGGTAGATGCCCCCGCACTTCGAGAGCTTGAGGTTGAGCATGTGAGCGTGGCGCCCCCTGACAAGCTTGAGGAGATCGTCCATCGTCTTGACCGACTCGTCCGCCATGATCGGCACCGGGGACAGCTCTGCCACCTCCCGGAGGGAGGTCCAGTCCCCTGCCGGCACAGGCTGCTCGACAAACTCCACCGAAACGGAAGCGAGGGCCTTCACGAGCCTCTTGGCACCTTCCCGATCGAAGCCCTGATTGCAGTCGACCCTCAGCTTGATGCCGGGACCGACGGCGTCCCTGACGGCCTCCACCCGCCTGAGGTCGTCATCCAGGTCTAGACCAATCTTGATCTTCAGCGCTTTGAAGCCGGCTTGGACCGAGGCGACCGACTTCCCTACCGTGGATTCGAGGTCCGTGATGCCGATGGTCATCGAGGTCTCGATGCTCTCCCGGCATGAGCCCAAAAGCTGGCAGACCGGCAGGCCCCTTGCCTTCCCGGCGAGATCGTGCGCGGCGAGGTCCACTCCTGAGGCAGCGGCGGGATTCCCGGGAGCAAGCCGATCCATCAGCTCGTGCATCAGTGAGACATCTCCAGCATCGACCTTCAGGAGCCTTTTCCCCACGACAGCGAGGAAGCGCTCGATCGATTCCGGGGTTTCTCCGGTCACCGAGTTCGGGGCCGCGGCCCCGATGCCTTCCAGGCCTCCAGATCTAATCCTGACGATGACGTTCGTCGCCTCCCTGGAGATACCAGTGGCGATGACGAACGGCTCCCTCCTGTCGAGCCTCACGCGGAAGAAGTCAACGGAATCGATTCTCAGGTCGAGGGCACTCTCACTCATAGACCTTCACGACGTTGTCTCCCTTCCTCGCCCCGATCGCCTCGGCGACGGGATTGCACTTTGCCCGGAGGAGGTAGGCTATGGGGCGAAGGTCCGAGTCCGAGAGGGATTCGAAGTTCGCCATTCCCTTCGACACTACCAAATCGGCGGTCTCAAGCTTCGACCTCAGCCTGTCCCCCATCCTCGAAAGATCGATTCCGATCGCGAACGATCCGGTGGTGAGCATCTCGTCGAACATCTTGTCGATGCCGACCTCGTGGGCATCCCCCTCGGTCACGTCTGTCAGGATCGCCTTCCCCTTTGCGACGCCTGTGACGCCGACGCCGAAGGATCTCAGCTCCCCCACGAGGAGCTTGTCGAAGACGACCTCCCCGCAGTTGTCCAGAAGAAGCACGACCTCCTCGGCGTCCTCGAGAATCCGCCTCATCTTCGGCACCTCGTTCACATCGAGACCCTGTCCAACAAGCCGGTCGAACTCCTTCCCCAGCTCCTCCGGTTTCTCGAGGGAGGCACCGATGCCGAAGTCGAGGACGTTCCCGGCGATGGCGCAAAGACATGCGGCCTAGAGCCGATCCCCCGCCCTCTCGACGAAATCCTTCGCCTTCTCGTACAGGGATTGGGCGACGAGGTTGCTCCGCCTCTTCAGGTCCGCATATGGATCAGGGCAGAGGAGATCGTACGCCCTCCGGTGGACGGCCGTGGCGACTTCCGCCGAGTTCACCCCGGCCTCGAATCTCTCGCCCAGTATCTTGACGCAGTCCCTCATGATCCTCCCGCTCCGTTCCGGCGCGCACAGGTTCGTCTCGAACAGAACCCGGCCGAGCAGGCAGGGAACACACTCCGCATCCATCTGCATATGACGCGGCCAAGCGTCTAGCGGCAGATTAACCCTTCGATTCGTCCAACCGGGTCAGGTCGAGAGAGGGGGAGCCGCGTCCGAGGCCAGTCGCTCGGAAGGTTTAAGACTGGACTCGACGTTTTCGAGATGGGGAGAGCAGGGGATACGATGGCGGAGACATTAACCCTCAGGGTGGCCCGGGCGCACCACCAGTCCGAGGTGGGACTGGGACGAGCGAGGATCGACACGAAGACGAGGAAAGACCTCGCCCTCGAGGCCGGGGACGTGATCGAGATCGTGGGGAAGAGAACGACAGCGGCCAAAGTCTTCAGGGCGGCCCAGGAGGACGAGGGGAAGGGGATCATCCGCATGGACGGCATGATCCGCTCGAACGCCGGGGTCTCGATCGGGGAGAAGGTCGCGGTCTCGAAGGCGGACTCGCAGCCTGCGTCGAAGGTGATCGTTGCCCCGAAGATCCCGCAGGGGAAGAGGGTCAGGTTCGGGCAGGGGGTGGAGGACCTGTTCAAGAAGGGGCTGGTCAACCGCCCGCTCGTGAAGGGGGACGAGATCATCATTCCCAACATCGCGCTCATGGGAGGGTTCCTTCCTTTCATCGTCGTCAGCACCCAGCCCGCTGGGGTGGTTGTGGTCGGAGATCATACGGAGCTCGGGGTCAAGACCGAGCCCACCGAGACTACCGAGGTAGTCGCTCCATCGGTCACGTACGATGACGTCGGGGGATTGGAACTCGAATTGCAGAGGGTGAGGGAGATGATCGAACTTCCGCTCAAGCATCCCGAGCTCTTCGACCGTCTCGGGATCGACCCGCCGAAGGGCGTCCTCCTCTACGGTCCCCCGGGGACCGGTAAGACGCTGATCGCCAAGGCCGTGGCGAACGAGGCCGGGGCGAACTTCTACGCAATCCAGGGTCCGGAGATCATGTCCAAATACTACGGTCAAAGCGAGCAGAAGCTCCGGGAGAAGTTCGAGGAGGCGGAGAAGAACGCCCCCTCCATCGTCTTCATCGACGAGATCGACTCGATCGCTCCGAGGAGGGAGGACGTGCAGGGGGAGGTCGAGCGGAGGGTGGTGGCCCAGCTCCTCACTTTGATGGACGGGTTGGGGGGAAGGGGACAGGTGATCGTCATAGGGGCGACCAACAGGGAGGAGGCGATTGACCCCGCACTCAGGAGGCCGGGGAGGTTCGACAGGGAGATCGAGATCGGCGTGCCGACGAGGGAGGGGAGGAAGGAGATCCTCCAGATACACACGAGGGGGATGCCCCTGGCGGAGGAGGTCGACCTTGATCAGTACTCGAGCATCACCCACGGCTTCGTCGGCGCCGATCTCGCGGCTCTAGCCAGGGAGGCGGCGATGAAATGCCTCGGCCGGCTGGTCCCGGAGCTCGAACTGGACAAGCCCGTGCCGCAGGACATCCTCGAGAAGATGAAGGTCACCGCCGATGACTTCAACGACGCCCTCAAGGAGGTGGAGCCGAGCGCGATGAGGGAGGTCCTCGTCGAGATACCGAGAATCACCTGGGAGGACGTGGGGGGACTGGAGGGGGTGAAGCGGCAGCTGAAGGAGATGATCGAGCTCCCGATCGAGAGTCCGGATTCGTTCATCCGCATGGGGATTAAGCCGGCGAAGGGCGTCCTGCTGTACGGTCCGCCAGGCACAGGGAAAACGCTGATGGCGAAGGCGGTCGCCAACGAGTCGAAGGCGAACTTCATATCGATCAAAGGCCCCGAAATCATGAGCAAGTGGGTGGGGGAGAGCGAGAAGGCCGTCCGCCAGATGTTCAAGAAGGCGAAGCAGGTCGCGCCGGCGATTGTGTTCCTTGACGAGATCGATGCAATCGCTCCCAGGAGGGGGATAGGAGGGGATACGAACGTGACCGAAAGGGTCGTCAACCAGCTCCTCACCTCGATGGACGGCCTCGAGAGCTTGGACCGAGTGACGGTCATCGCCGCGACAAACAGGCCGGACATCGTGGACCCGGCGATCCTCCGGCCGGGGAGGTTCGACAGGCTCATCCTCCTCCCTGTGCCGGATGAGGCGTCGAGAATGAGCATTCTGCGGATCCACACAAAGTCAATGCCTCTCAAGGATGTCGACTTGGACACGATCACGATGAGGACGGAGGGATATGTGGGCGCGGATCTGGAGAACCTCTGCAGGGAGGCGGCGATGATCGCGCTCAGGGAGAACAAGGACGCGAGCGTCGTCGAGATGAGGCACTTCGAGGCGGCGCTCAAGACCGTCAGGCCTTCGACAGACAAGGACGTGATGAAGCAGTACGAGCGCATCGGCCACGCGCTCGAGAAGGCGAAGACGGGTTGGGAAGACCTGGGCTCATATCGCTGAATCGGTAAGAGTCCGGACGCGGATGTTCAGAGGCGCTTCTCCATTCTCAGACCGTGGACGCCGAGAGCGTAGTAATCGCGTAGCTTCCCCGCTCCCTCGAATCCATGGAACTCGTAGAACTCGAGAGCCTCGGCATTGCCTTCTTCGACCTCGAGCGTCATCCTCCTCCATCCCCTCTCTTTCGCTGCCTCCTCGGCCGCACGAACTAAGGCGCTTCCCAATCCCTTCTTTCTTGCATTCCGATCGACGCAGATGGAGTACAGCCTCGCCGCGTCGGTGTCCTTCCTGAAGAGAAGCATCACGTATCCCTGAATGCCGCCCTCGTCCCAGACGAGGGTCGATGAATTGGCGGATGTCA
>DYTM01000003.1:0-3467 GCA_020725985.1 Methanomassiliicoccus sp. | reverse complement strand
CGAGGCGCTGGATTTCCGCCAGGTCCCGCAGGTCCGCAGGCCTGATCATCCCTCACTCCCCGGCCAGGTACTTGATGATCCTCTCGTAGACCTCGGGGTTCTTCGCGTCCTCCCCGCCCGCGTCGATGTTGGGGTTGTCGTTCACCTCGATGACGAAGTACTCCCCGTCGATTTCCTTGACGTCCACACCGTACAGGCCTTTCCCGATCGCCTCGGACGCCTTCAGCCCCACCTCCACCAGGGCCGGGTCCACCTCCGCCATGTCCATCGCCTCGATCTTCGCCCACATCACGTGGCCGTTCTCGCGGTGCTGAATCTTCCAGGAGTGAGGGGGCATGACGTACTTGCAGACGAACAGGGCCTCGCCGTTCAGCGTCGTGACCCGCCAGTCGAAGTTGGAAGGAGTGAACTGCTGGACGACGATCTCGCTCGTTCTCCTGAAATACCGCCTCGCGGTCTCGCAAAACGAGTGAACGTTGTCCACCTTCTCCACGTAGACGGAAAAGGAGCTGAAAGGAGCCTTGATGACGACGGGGGCCCCGAGCTCGTCGATGAGATTCTGCACCACCCTCCGGTCCAGATCGTTCTTGCCGAGGAAGCGGGTCTCGGGAATCCTCAGCCCACTCCGTTGGAGGCTGAGGTACATGTTGATCTTGTCGCAGCAGATGATGATCGAATCGGGGTCGTCGATGACCCTCAGCCCATTCATCTCAGCGATCCTAGACGCGACATAGCAGGCGTTCATGGGGTCGGTGGTGGACCGGATGAAGAGGGCGTCGAACTCTGGAATCCTTCCCATGTCCGACCGGAAGATGTAGTCGAACTGGTGGCCCATGTTGACCGCGGCGATCTTGAAGTTCGTCAGGGCGTTGAGCTCGTCGGCCTTGTTGATCGTGTACCGCTCGACGAAGCAGGCTATATTTGCCATTCGTTCGCCTTCCTGAGAAGCTTCAGCTCCTTGGACCTGAGCTGGTGAAGCGGGAGCGGCTCGACCGCGCTGAGCATGATCTCCCCGTCCTCGATGACCCTCACCTTGCATATCGGGAGGTGAAAGAGATCCCAAATGTTCTCTGCGAGAGATTGAAACTCATCCACCGGCGTCGTTCCGACGATGCACTTGAACTCGCGGATCGACGCCTCCTCCTTCAGCCTCTGGACCAGAATGGGGTACTTGTAGTTCCTAGTCAAAGACTTGCCAATCGTCTTCACGTGCCCCACCTTGTAAACGATGCTATGTTTGCGCATGAAGGGGTTGATGGGATAGACGATCGCGGGGGGATCGAAGTAGCCGTTAGAGATGTAGTGCTCGGGGACGGGTATTCCGGCCATTCTCGCCCTCTCCATACAGAGGGGGACGACGTATGCGTCCAGAGATTCCTTGACGCTGGGATAGACAGGTATGCCCTGTATCTCCGCCTCGACACTCTCATAATGCCCCTCACCCAGGTAGCGGTAGTCGCCAGCAATGTTGACGAAGGCGCTGCCGTTCGGGTGATGGGGCAGTCTACGGTTCGCGACCATCTGTTTTCGACCTAGCGGCGGTATTAGCAATGAGTCATTTATAAAATCTTTTCTAGCGTCGGGACAGGGGGCCTCCTCCATCCCGCCCGCATCGCGATGGGGCGTTCACCCTCTTTCCCTCTTCCCTACCGGGGTGCCCCCGCCCCCCACCCAGACCCTATGGGATAAAGCTATATACGCACAATTTCATTCATAATACCAGGCCATCCAATATCACGATAGAAGGTGCTGGTAATGAGGAAGTTCATCACAGAGTTGAAGGGCAAGACCGTAATGACGAACGACGGGCAGATCTTGGGGATGATCGACAACTTCGTTGTGGATACCGCCACCGGTGAGATCCAGCACGTTCTGGTCGTGCCCGCCGAGGAGATCGAGTCCCGGCTTTACAAGACCGACTCTCAGGGAAGGCTCATCCTCCCGTTCAGCGAGATGCGTGCGGTGAGGGATGTCGTCGTCATGAGCATCACCTGAGACGAATCGAATCCTTTCCGAATTTCGTTCACCCTTCCTTCTTGCCCAGAGCGTCCTTCGCCCTGTCCCTGTTCGCGAGAGCATCGTGGAACTTCGGGGCCTTCTCCAGGGCCGCCTCGTACAGCTCGAGCGCCTTCACCAACTCCTTCCTTCTCTCCGCCACGACTCCGAGGAAGTTGAAGGCGTCCGCCTCCGGCTCGATCCGGAGGGATGAGGCGAATGATTCCTCAGCACCGTCCAGGTCGTTCAAGCCGAGCTGGCACACACCCATGTTGAGGAGCAGGGAGGGCCTCTTGTCGAGGAGCAGGGCCTCGGCGAAGCACTGCCGCGCCTCCTCGGTCAATCCTCGCAGATACAAAACGCATCCGAGGTTGTTCCATGCGTCGGCGTACTTCGGCGCCGCCTCGATCGCCTCTCTCAATATCCCCTCGGCGCTCTCGAGGAATCCCGCGAATCTGAGACAGGTCCCGAGGTTGTTGAGTATCTCTGGTGCCGAAGGATATTCCTTGAGCATCTCCCTCAGCTCGTCGGCGGCCTCCTGATACCTGCCGGCCGCGACCAGGGAAAGGGCATGGATCTCCCTCAGCAACGGCGACCCTCCGGTCGCCCCCTTCGCCGTCGACTCCGCCCGGAAGGGCTGACCCAGGTCGAGATGGAGGAGACTTCTCCTCGCGACCGCCTCCTCCGATTCCCCGGCGCTCTCGAGGATCCTGAGGCAATCCTCCCTCCTTCCCATCCTGTAGTTGAGCGCTTCAAGATCGAGCAGCAGCCCAGGCTCTCTCGGGTCCTCCCGGACTCCCTCCTTGAGCGCCGCGAGCGCCTCCTCCAACCTCCCCATCCCGAGCAACACGCTTCCCCGCCGCAGGTGGGCCTGAGGAGTCTTTGGTTCAACGTTGAGGCACTTGTCGAGCTCGGTCAGCGATTCCTCCGCCTCCCCGGCAGCGGCGAGAATGGTCGAGGCATCGAGGAACTCGGTGCAGATGTCGACCTCTTCCCTCCCCTCCTTCGGGCCGATCATCCCCGCGGCGGCGAGGGCCTCATCCCTCTCCCGAACGGCCTCAGGCAGCTCCGGATCCAGTGCGACCGCGACCGCGAAGGACTTCGCCGCCTCGTCGAACATCCCCGCCGACTTCTCGACCGCCCCCAGCCTCATCCAGAGATCTGCCCTTCCCCGGGCAACGTGCAGGACGTTCCTCCACGCGTCGATGCCCTCCTTCGTCCTGCCAAGCTCGGTAAGAAGACCGGCCTTGTTTATCAGGGCGTCCAGGTTGGAGGGCTCGCTGCGGATCGCCTGACCGAACGATTGAAGAGCCTCGTCGTTCCTGCCCATTGCCTTCAGCACGAGGCCCTTGTTGTTGAGGGCTTTCGAGTTGTCGGGGTAGATCCTGAGCATCAGGTCGAACACCCTCAGCGCCTCGTCCAGCTTCCCCGTCTGGAAAAGGGACGCTCCCTTATTGATGAGCGCAGAGGGC
>DYTM01000156.1:2829-3719 GCA_020725985.1 Methanomassiliicoccus sp. | reverse complement strand
GACTCGTCGCAATCACCCTCACTGACTGGCACATTCTCGACCCGATCATCGCGATCATCGTGGCGGCCATGATCATCAAGGCGGCGTACGATCTCGTGGTGAGGTCGAGCAGGGGACTCGTCGACGAGAAGCTGCCGCCGGAGGAGGAGATGGTGATAAGAAACGTGCTCATCGAGCACCTTCCGAGCTACGTGGAGTTCCACGGCCTGAGAACGAGGAAAGCGGGGGATCAGAGATTCATAGACATGCATCTTGTGATAAAGGCGGAGATGAGTGTCGAGTCCTCCCACGCGATCGTCGATCATCTGGAGCTGGAGATCGGGAAGAGGTTGCCGCACGCGAGCATCATGATTCACGTCGAGCCATGCGACTGGAGGACCTGCCCAATGGCGAACGGGCAGAAGGTCATTCCGATCGAGGAGTCACCGAAGGAAGGGGAGGGCGGAGGAGCGTCCTAGGTTCCCTTGATATACGAATAAGGCGTTTTCGGCAAGGTGCTCGACCGAAAGAGGTTGGCCGTCTACCTGGGCTCGTTCATCGGGCCCCTTTCAGGAAATGCGGTTCTCGCCCTCATCCCGACGCTCAAGACCGCTTTCGATGCCTCCGCGCCGGAGGTTCTTCTCTCGATCTCCTTCTTCATGATTCCCTTCGCCTTCTTCACGCTCTTCTCCGGCGCGATATCTGACGTGTACGACAGGAAGAAGACCGTCTTGGTAGGCTTCGTCGTCTACGCGGTCGGGAGCCTCATGTGCGCACTCAGCTGGAATCTGGGCTTCTTCCTTCTCTCGAGAACGGTGCAGGGTCTGGGCTACGGATTCGTGAGCCCCGTGATGGTCGCGATCCTGGGGGACATCGTCCCCTTCGAGGAGCGGGGCAAGTCGATGGGCTAC
>DYTM01000156.1:0-2819 GCA_020725985.1 Methanomassiliicoccus sp. | reverse complement strand
TGGGGGCGGCGACCACCGGCGGAATCGCGCTCGGCCCGTTTGTAGCGGGGTTCATCGCCATCCTGGATTGGCGCCTCGTCTTCGTATTCATCGCCGCCCTCATCCTCTTGATTGGGGTGTTCTTCAACTTCGAGTTCAGGGGGGTCGCATTCCCGAGGGGCCAGAAGGGGGCGAGATCTGTGTTGGGGAACCTTAAGTCCGGGATAATGGACAAGAGTGTTCTCGTTCTCTCTCTGGCCGGCTTCCTCACTTTCATGTGCTACATTAGCGCATTGTCCTTCATGTCGGACAATCTCTCCCTTCCTCCGCTCTTCCTCTCCGAGAGCGAGATCGGGACGGTGATGGCGGCGACCGGGATAGCCGGCATTTTCGCTGCCCCGGTCGGAGGGCGGCTCGCGGACAAGCTGGGAAGGTTCACGACCGCCACGATTGGCTACGTGATCGTCATCGGGGCATTCATCCTTCTCGGTCTCTCGTCGACCACCTTCGGATTCGTCGGCTCCCTGGCGGTACTGGGCATCGGCACCGCCGTCGTCTGGGCTCCCCTCCTCACCCTGACGGTCGAGGTCCAACCCTCGAAACGGGGAACGACCTCCTCCCTCTTCAATGGGGCAAGGTTCTTCGGGTACGCGATGGCCCCGCTCATCTTCGCCCCGGTCTACACCGCCAGCGGAATTGAGGCGATCTACCTGTCGAGCATCGCGATAGCGGCGGTGGCGGCGGTCGCCGTCCTGTCGATAAAGCCTATGGTGAAGGCCCGGGCCCCCCCGAGTCCCATTGGGCCAGGATCGCCCTGAGGCGCTCGCGGGACTCGGCATCCGAGGAGCTGTTGTCCGTTATCCTCCATGAGCCGTCAGCGAGTCCAATCACCTTCTCCCTTATCCTTTCCAGCTGGGGCAGGTCCTCGAACATCTCCCTCGCATCCTGCCGCCGGGCTATCCTTTGGAACGCCACCTTCGGATCGATGTCGATGAGGAGGAGGTTCTCGGGCATCGGAAGGACCTTCGCGAAGAAGCGGTAGCCCAGCCGGGCAAGTCTGCCCGGGAGGTAGGCTGTAGCCATCAGGTATCTGACGAAGATGACGACATCGGATCCCGACTTCCTCATCAGCCTGAGCGAGTTCAGCACGTCGAGCATGAAGAAGATCGCGGCCATAGTCTGCATGGCCCTGCCGGAGCCCTGGAGGGAGCGTCTCGATATCCTTCCGAGCACCCGTCCGGAGGGATGAATGAAGACCGTGACCGACGCCCCCAATGCCTCATAGTGCTCCTTCATCCAGAGGGCGTGCGTGGTCTTCCCGGAACCGTCTATGCCGTCAACCACGATCCACCGCATCGCTCACATCCCCAGCAGAATGAGGAGCGCCGAGGCGGACACGGGGATGACCAAGTTGTCCACCCCGCCGGGCGTCAGCAGCTCCACGACCGCCACGAATCCCCCGACGAGGAGGGAGGCGGCGACAACCATCCCCAGTTCAAGTGAATGGGAGCCAAAGACCCCCGCCTCGAACAAGAGTGCGTAGAACTGGAATACAACCAAGCAGGAGACGGCGGTCGCCACGAACACCCCGAGCGTGCCCTCCAGACTTTTCCCTCGCCAGATCTTTCGCTTCCCGTACTTCCTTCCTATTATCCCTCCAAACCCGTCCCCGTACGACATCGCCCCGATTCCTATCGAGGCGAGCATCCGTTCCTCGAAGAACACGTAGGCCAAGATGGTCCACGAGATGGCATAGAAGACCAGTCCTAGGCCGTGGCTCTCCCCGGTCGTCTGACCGAGGAAGGAGGTCCTCAGCCGGCGAACGGGGGAATAGGGGGAGACGAGGACAAGGAGAGGGATGAAAGGGGCGGCCGCGAGGAACGCCATCACCCATCGCGTGTCGAAGATCCACCAGAAGAAGACAATGTTGCCGATCGCGATATGGATGATCTTCCTGTGGAAGTCGCCGGCTCCTTTCGCCTTGAGGATTGCGGCCAGAAGGACGATGAAGCTGACGTAGGCGTACACCGCCAACAGGCCCGCGACATCCCCCGCAGTCAGCATGTCGGGAATGGCAGAGGCATACGTCTATACATTCGTTTCGCACCCAGCCATTCTTCTTGAGTCGATTGTGCAGACCGTGCCGTCCTCAGTTGCACGAAGCAGATGACCAGGGCGGAGGGGATTCCTCTGGACTTCGTATCGAATCAGATAATCAGCAAGAAAGGTATTTAAGCGACGGCCATGAATTCGACGATGTTCTGGCATGAATGAGAAGGACCTCAACTTGATGAAATCCATTCTTGGCGCGCTGGGCGACCCCGCCACCTGCGGTCCCGTGCTCCTTGACGTGAAGACGACTCAATTCGTTCGGGTCAACCTAGTTCTCCTGAAGGGACTGACCGAGGCGATGGGGCTGCCGGGGATGTTCATCTCCGTGGACAGGCCGCACCAGTACATGGTCCATCTGCTGAAGATGCACCAGATCAACCCCGACAAGCTCACCTTCGTTGACGCGATCAGCAGGTTCGCCTCGGACCGGAAGGAGGTCAAGGCGACAGTGAGTTTCGTCGACGGACCTTTCAGAATCGACCTTCTTCCCAATGCCATAAGGCAGTGGGAGTCGTCAGGCAACGGGGGACCCCTGAGCATCAGGAACTGCGGCTTCGCCATGATAGACAACATCGCCACGCTTCTCTCGTACAACAGCTATGCGACGGTCGAACTCTTCCTGAGGAACTTCGTCGCCTCGATGAGCTCGTGGAAGACGATGCTGCTCCCTCTCACGATTGACAGCGAGAAGAGCGCTCTGCTCTACGAGACCGCGAGATCGATATGCA
>DYTM01000155.1:399-3722 GCA_020725985.1 Methanomassiliicoccus sp. | reverse complement strand
GAGGATGCAGATCGACCTCGCGGTCGGTGACGGGAACGGCAACCTCGCCCCGTCGGAGGTGAACACCTTCAGGAGCATCATCTTCTCCTACGGGCCTCAGAACGTGACGAGCGATTGGCTCATGAAGGTCAACGGAACCGCCTTCGTGGCACAGGCTGAGGCGTTCACCTCGGTCACATACACCGGGCTCGTCGCCTTCACCAACTCCACGAGTCAGTACACTGGTGTGCTCAAGACGAGATACGACTCCGTGTCCTCACTTCCGATCTCAGGTTCGTCCTACAATGGCGATCTGTACGCAGCCTACGATACAGTGACGGTCGACCAGACATACACAGTCTCGCTGCCGGATGGCTACGAGCTGACGGACAACACCACGAGCACCTCGTATGTGAGCGTCTACGGATACACCGATCTGACGGTGGCCCCCGCCCTGGCCTCTCAATCCGCGCCAGCGCGCGTGACGATGGCATTCCAGAAGTCGGTCCCGCCGACCGCTGTGGCCGCGCTCGTTTCCAGCGCCAACGTCTATACGGTGACGGATGCGAACTCGACCGTTCTCTACTACATCGCCGCCGTCGACAATGAAGTGATCTTCACCGCCGCAGGCTCGCACGATCCGAACGGGAATCCGCTCAGATACGTCTGGGACTTCGGTGACGGCAACACAGCCGATGTTACGACCGCTACGACGAAGCAGAACTACACTGACGCGGTCTACAACCTGACCGTGAGCCTCAGGGTCATTGATGTCGCCTCCCTGGAGGACGACGCCTCGTTCGATGTGAGAATAGACTCAGTCAACCCGACCTCGGTCATCGCGGTGAAGAACAAGCTGATTCAGGCCGGAAAGGTGACCGCAAACCAGACCGAGACACTCATATTCAACGGTGCTGGCTCGGTGGACTACACCAACTCGACGAGCGATGCCGTGAAGGGGATCATCAACTCCTGGAAGTGGGACTTCGGGGACGGGAACACAACCACCGTACTGAGGGGAGAGAACCAGAACGTTTCCCATGCGTTTGTGAAGGCTGGAACGTACACCGTCAAGCTTAACGTGACTGACGTGGTCGGACACTACAAGGTCTCGCAGGTGACCGTCGAGGTCGAGGATACGACCGCGCCGGTCGTCTCGTTCGCTATCAAGAACGATGCATTCGCAACGGTGTCGACCGCGATGGAGAACAAGACCCTGTACTTCGACGCCTCTTCCACGACAGACAACGTCGATAGCCTGCAGAACCTCACCTTCTTCTGGGAGTTCGGGGACGGAAAGAACGCGACCGGGATGAACGTGACCCACAACTTCACGGCGATCAAGACATTCAATGTGAAGCTGACCGTCACGGACAAGAGCGGGAACTTGGCCAACCTGACCAAGCAGCTGGTCATCACCTCCTCTCCCAGACCGGACCTGAGGGTCTCGGCACTGACCTTTGAGCCGACCGTCTTCGTGGAAGGGGAGCTGGGGACGATGCGCCTCAACGTGACCAATGTCGGGAACGCGAACGCCACCAACATCGTCGCCACCTTCTACAAGCTGACGATAACGGGCGAGAAGGTTCCCCTCGGGACCTCGAGCGTCCTGAACGGGACCGTCGGAGGCCAGCTCCGGCCCGACCAGTTCGGCTACATAACCTTCCAATGGAGGGCGGACGCGAAGGGCAACTACACGATCTTCGCCGAGGTCACGACCGACCGGGAGATCACGAAGACCGACAACTCCTACACCACCTCCCTCACCGTGAACGAAGCCGGGTGGAAGGCGGCAGCGATCTACGGCGGCATATTCGCCGTCATCGTCGTCGTCATCGTCCTCATCTACATGAGGAAGCGTCTTCCGAAGATTGGCGGCAGGTCGAAGCCGGAGTCCAAGCCGGAGAAGGAGAAGGGCGGAAAGGAAAGGAAGTAGGCCTTCCCAGCAAACAGCTCAAACCTCTTTCCAAAGATTTTTATTTCCACTCTCGTTTTCCTCATTCATGATCTGGCGCCTTCTGGACACAGACCTCGCCCTTCCCGCTTACACATCGGCGGCGGACGAGGCGATCGTCGCCGCCAGGAACATGAACCTCGTCCCGAACACCCTGCATCTGTACAGGCGGGACCGGCCGACCGTTTCCCTCGGGTACTTCGAGAGGGCGGAGGAGAGCGTTAACCTCGAGCTCGTGAAGAAGATGGGCATCCAGATTGTGAGGAGGATGAGCGGCGGCAGCGCAATATACACCGACCCCGACCAGATCATCTACTCGCTCGTTCTCGAGAAGGAGATGGTCCCTGAAAACCCGAACGAAACATTCGAGATCATCTGCGCGGGGATCGTTAGGGCCCTGGGCATCCTCGGCCTCCAGGCGGAGTTCAAGCCGGTGAACGACATCCTGATCCGCGACAGGAAGGTATCGGGGAGCGCCCAGACGAGGAAGGGGACCGTGGTCATCCAGCACGGAACGGTCATCGTGGACGCGGATTTCGACCTCATGTTCAAGGTACTGAAGACCCGGAAAAAGAAGATCCGCTCCCCCGAGGGGATGACCTCCCTCACCGCAGAACTCGGCCGGAAGCCTCCGATGGAGGAGGTCAAGGCCGCGATCGTCCAGGGCTTCTCGGAGGAGTTCGGGGTCGAGATCGTGAGAGGCGTTCTCACTCATTTCGAGGAAAGGACGATCGGACAGCTCGTCGAAGAGAAATACGGAAAGGAGGAGTACGCGCTCCTCCGATGAGTCACTTAAATCCCTCGATATCTAGGAAGGCGATCTTCCTTCCGTCGACGAAGAAGCCGAGCTTCTTGTGGAGCATGATCGACTCGACGTTGTCGAGCATGATCGCGCTGTGCATCGCCTTCGCCCCCTGCTTCTTGCCTTCGAGGGCGACTGTCCTGAGAAGCCGATAGGCGATTCCCTTCCTTCTGTGGTCGGGGTGCACCCCCACGTTCTCCACCCAAACCATCTTCGGCACGCTGTATATGTGCGTCACGATCTTGGCGAAGACGAACCCCACTGTCATTCCTTTCTCCTTGGCAACGTAGCTCAGCCCCGAGCCGGTGTAGTGATCGTAGCTCTGTGCGGAAGAGGCGCCCAGCTGATCCACGAGGTCCTGAGAGAGATCGCTCCACTTCTTCGCGAGCACGGGCTCGATTGTCTCTCGCATGCAGAAAAGCTCGAGCGCACGGACCTGCCGGCGGTCCTCCTCCCTCATGGGGACGATCTGGACCATCACATCTCCTCTGGGGCCCCGAGCCCCATCGTCCCGAGGCAGTTCCTGAGGACCCACATTGAAGCCTCGACGAGTCCGAGCCTCGCGTCCCGCCTTTCCCCCGACCTCAG
>DYTM01000155.1:0-389 GCA_020725985.1 Methanomassiliicoccus sp. | reverse complement strand
GACCGGAACGTAGGTGTAGAACTGGTTGAAGGCGGACGCCGCCTCGTGACCGTATCCCGGCATGACATGGATCTTTCTCTTCTCCCCGCACTCCCTCACGACTCCGGGGAACCTTGCGAGGACGCGCACGAGCCTCTTCTCGAACTCATCGTCTAGCATCGACGGGTCGACCGCGGGGCTGTAGTCCCCCGCCTTCCTCAGGATGCTGCACGCCCTTGCATGGGCGTACTGAACGAACGGAGCGCTGTTCCCCTCGAAGTTCAGCGCTTCCTCCCATCTGAAGACGATCGATTTCTCCGCCAGGACGCGGATGATGTTGTATCGGATCGCCCCCCTGCCGATGTCCTTGGCGATCGCGCTCATCTTCTCCTCGGGAAGGTCAAGCCGCC
>DYTM01000154.1 GCA_020725985.1 Methanomassiliicoccus sp. | reverse complement strand
GGGGGGGGAGGTGGACGAGCCGGTGACGAGCGACATCAAGAGGCTCATCCGGCTGCCTTACTCCCTTCACGGCAAGACGGCCCTCGAGGTGATCGGGATGGAAAGAGACGATCTTGATGATTTCGAACCACTGAGGGATGCGGTGCCGAAGACCTTCTCGGATGAGCCGGTGAAACTGTCGATGAGCAAGAAGGTCGATATCAGGCTCAAGGGGGAACGCTTTGCGCTCGAGGGGGAGGTGGAGGCCCCCGCCTTCGCGGCTATGTTCTTCATCTGCAGGAAGGAGGCGACCCTGGCCGAGGTCGGACGGGGCTGATCGCCAGCATATTTCTTGGCAATGAAGGTCGTGAGTTCTGGCTTCTGCGATTCAGGTGGAAAAATATATATTCATACCGGGTCATGTTTCGTCTCGAAATCTATGGAAGGTGGCAGGGAGGCACTCGAGGGCGGATGGCGTCTGACCCGGGTTCGCCGGATAAAGATGTATCTTTACATCATCCAAGTCGTCTTCCTCTTTGCGGTCGCAATCTTCCTGGTCTTGACCGGACAAGGCTTCTCCCTCAAGCCCTTCTACCTCCCCGTCAACTCGTTCATCTACTTCGTCCTGATCATGGGCCTCATAGTCGGGGCCGAGAGCTTCTTCTTCAGAGTCATTGAAATCAGGCTTGCGAAGAGCGCCAGCTCGAAGTACTTCATGGCAAAGAGGTTCACCAGGCGCTCGATACTGATCATCCTCATCTGCGTCATCGTCATAGCCATCCTCTGGGTCCCATTCATATCCCATGCGCTCGAGGAGACGCTGAGCACGAATGGGACTGTCAGCAGCGTGGTGCAGTTCAGCAACAAGGACCCCCTCGGACTGACCGGGGTCAACAAGGTCACGATGACGAGCAGCGGCAAGACCGCGAACGTCTACGTGGTGACGGAGGAGAGCTACCTCCAGTATCGGAACGACACAGATCTCCTCAGGACCCATCGAATCAACGTCTTCGACTATAGCGTCGACGCATCCAACCCGAGCTTCTCCTTCGAGTTCCCGGAGGTGGCGTACGGCGAGTTCTATATCGTCGTCGAGGACCTCGGGGGCAGCCCGACGCCCTTGTCCTACACGCTGCACAACAACATCTCCCGCACCTTCCTCAACTATGTGCCTTTCTTCGCGTTGCTGTTCATAGTCGTCTACGCGGTGGCGATTGTCTACCTGCAGGTGCTGAGGAAGAAGCACGCCACCGAAGCCATCTACCGGTAGAGGGCGCAGCATTTTCTGCTCGTTTCGATCGCATAGCCACGCTCCTCTGCCCAACGGAGCGTCCGCCGGGAGGGCATGGCTATTCCCGCCGCCCCAAGCTCGACGCACTTCGCCTCCAGCTCCCACCTCCCCCTCGGCCTCATGCACCCGAGGAGGACCGGGCAGGAAAGGGTGTCGAGCGCCGCCTGGAAGAAATCGAGGACCCTCGAATCGCTTGGGGGAGGGAGGGGGGCGAGGGGGGTGCCTCTCGTCGGCCAGAACGAGAGGACGACCAACGCCGAGATCCTGTACTTCGACACGAGATTGAGCGCCGCAAGCTCTCCTTCCTCGCCCGACAGGCCGACGCAGATATGCGGCACGACGCTCCGTGCTCCGGATTCGAAGAGGGCGTCGAGCGTGTCCTCGTACGCGCGGGGGGAGGAGCGAAGATGCAACACATCAGAGATGACCCGATCGTCCTGAACGATGTCGACCGATAGGCAATCGGGACCGCTCTGGACAAGTCTCGCGGCGCTCTGGCGGTCGAGAAGGCCAGTGTGGACGTTGACCGTCAGGTCCGTCTCACTCTTGATCCTCCCGATGACCTCATGATACTCCTCCAAAGGAACTCGGCCGTCCGGATCGCAGCCTCCGCTGAGCAGGAGGCCTTCCACGCCTCGGGCGTCGAGAACCCGCGCGAGGTCGAACAACTCCCACGGAGACGAGACAGGGATCATGCCCCGCAGATGTCTCCCCCGGCAATGGTCGCACTGCAGATCGCACCTCCCGCCCGTCACAGAGATCGATGGAAAATCCTTGCCAGGGAAGAACGCGACGACCTTTCTCTTCATGAGAGCCCCAAAGAGCTCCCGGACCAAAATATTTATTCGGTCGATACGCTTCCTCGGCCTCGGAGATGAAATGAGAGCTTTCAGAGCGGTTGGCGCTTTCAGGGCCGGCGATCGGAGATGGCATGAGTTCAGAATCGAGATCGCGGCCGAGGACGAGGAGGACGCGACGCAGAGGGTGCTCTCGAACCTCGGGAGCCGGCACCACGTCAACAGGAGAAACATCAAGTTCAAGGAAATCGTCCCGATCGAAATCGATGATGTCTCGAATCCAGTTGTCAGGTATCTTGCCGGAGGGGCTCGATGAACGAGAGGGAGCTCCAGCAGTCGTTGGCGACGCTCGATCTGTACCGCGCCCAGCTCGAAAGTCTCGTCGAGCAGCAGCAGCTGGTCCAGATGTCGATGGAGGAGCACGCCAGGGCGAAGGCGACCCTCGCCAGCTTCGCGACCACCGAGGAGGACTCCGAGATTCTCGTGCCGGTCGGTGGCAACTCGTTCGTCTTCGCAAAGGTCGGTTCAAACAAGAAGGCGATCGTCGGCATAGGGAGCGGGGTCTCGGTGGAGAAGCCGCTCGAGGAGGCGCTCAAGACGATCGACGCCCGGTTGGAGGAGCTGGTCGAGACCTTCAAGAAGCTGGGGGAGAGGAGGGCATCGGTCGAGGCGCAGAGCTCCCAGCTCTCTCAGGCAGTTCAACAGGAGTATCAGAAGATGCAGCTTCAGGTCTGAGCTGGTGGGGCTTTGTTCGAGTCGCTGAAAAAGAAGCTCTTCGGGTGGAAGGACAAGGCGGCCGAGATTCCGGAGGCTCCTCAGCAGATCATCGGGGAGAGCGGAAAGAAGCTGCCGGAGGGGACGATTGACGAGCTTCTTTGGGAACTGGAGATGACGCTGCTCGAGGCGGACGTCGCCCTGCCTGTCGTGGAGGAGATCAAGGCCGGGGTGAGGGCGAGCCTCGTCGGGAAGCGAGTGGAGAGGGGGCACGATGCCGGCGAGGCGGTGGAGCTCGCTCTCAGGACCTCGATCGAGGGCGTTCTCAAGGGGAACGAATTCGACTTCGACGCGTTCGTTTCCTCGAGGCCCAAGCCGGTGACGATCATGTTCGTGGGCATCAACGGCACCGGAAAGACGACGGCGATAGCCAAGATCGCCTACAGGCTGCAGAAGATGGGGATGAGCTGCGTCCTCTCAGCATCAGACACGTTCAGGGCCGGGGCGATCGAGCAGATAGGGGTTCATGGGGACAGACTGAGCTGCAGAGTGGTGAAGCATAAGGCCGGAAGCGATCCGGCGGCGGTCGCGTTCGACGCGGTCGAGCACGCTAAGGCGAGGAAGAGGGACGTGGTGCTCATCGACACCGCCGGGAGGATGCAGACGAACGTGAACCTGATGGACGAGATGAAGAAGATCAAGAGGGTGGTCAAGCCCGATCTCGTCGTCTTCGTCGGGGACGCGCTCGCCGGCAACGACGCGGTCGAGCAGGCCGTCGCCTTCGAGAGGGAGGTGGGGATCGACGCGGTCATCCTGACGAAGATCGACGCGGACGCGAAGGGCGGGGCGGCGCTTTCGATCGCTCATTCCGTCAACAAGCCAATCGCTTTCCTCTCGACTGGACAGGAGTACGATGCGTTTGTGAAGTTCGACAGCGGGTGGATGGTGGACCGGCTGTTCTCGAAGGACGCGAACACATAGTCCCCCGGAAACACCCGTCAAGCGAGT
>DYTM01000153.1 GCA_020725985.1 Methanomassiliicoccus sp. | reverse complement strand
CCTTCTCCTCCTTGAACGAGCCAATCCAGCATGTTCCAAGTCCTTCCGCCGTGGCTGCGATGAGGAGGTGGGTGAAGACGATTGCGACGTCCACCGGATGGCTGTTCATGTATCCGCCCATGATCGGATAGGCTTCGTCCGGAAGGCCGCACGCGACGATCACCAGAGGGGCTTCGGCGATGAAGCGCTGGTTGTTACATGCGGATACGAGCTTCCGCTTGGTATCCTCGTCCGAAACGACGACAATCTTCCAGGGCTGGTAGTTCTCCGCCGTCGGCGCCATCCTGGCGGCGTTGAGAATTCTCCTCATCGTCTCCTCCGGGACGAGGTCCCGCTTGAACTTCCTGATACTCCTCCTGGCCTTCATCGCCTCATGGACATCCACAGAACCACTCCAAAAGCCATTTGTGCCCCTTCATAAGTCTCGCCCAGGGTGCTGCCGAGAGTGAGCCGCGCAGCGAGGAACCATCGACACAGAGAGAAGCATGAGCGCCCTTTCGCCAACGCTTGGTGTCACTGGCGAGTGCAGCATTCCCGATCTTGATCGGCGCATTGACACGCAAACCCTTGTATGCTTTTTTTCAATAATAATTGTTTCGGGAGGGCCGACCGATCGGCTCTCGCTTCGCCTCTTTTTGGAGCATACGGGAGACGTTCTCGTCCCGCCGAAAGGGCCGATCGGGCCGCGCTAGGACTTAGATCGGGAGGCGGCCATCGACCCCCGCTTTGTGGTCATTCTTGACGCCTCCGAGCGCTCAGCGTCGTCCCAAGACTCGAGTATGATCGGGATGACCCGCTCGGCCAGGCCCTCCACCGTCTCGATGCCCGTCACCTTGGTCCCCTTCTCGCTCAGGGAGACGATGTCGTCCCTCTCCAGGTAGTTGAGCTTGAACTTCCTCGAGCCGGCCATCAGCTGTTTCAGTCCCTCTCCAACTCTGTCTACCAGGTAGGTGTAGAGCCCCACAGCTCCCCAGGGGATGTCCTTCCCCAGCTCGAGTCTGGGGTGCTTCTTCCTCAAATCCCTGGCTGCTAGGAAGAAGTTCTCAGGATCGTCGGTGAACTCGTCCGAGAACGACTTGGGAAGCTTCTTCGCGTCCGCGAGTCTCTTGAAGTAGCTCGCCTTCATCACTGCCAGGAGCGGCGCCCTCGCCATGGCGATGGTCTTTATGATCGGTCCGTCCCCGATGTTGCTCATCGCCATCGCCTTGAAGATCTGGGTCTCGTTGACGAACCCCCCGGCGATCGCGATGTCGGGGATGAACCGTCCCTGCTCCCTGAGGATCTGCGCGCACCGAAGGACCTGGGCTTCAAGATGAATGGTGGGAGTGCTCGATTCGTTCATCATCGGGACCGGGCTCATCCCGGTCCCGCCGCCCGCCCCGTCGAAGGTGAGGAGGTCGATCTTCGCCTCGGAAGCCGCCTTCATCGTGAAAGCAACGACCTCCGGCCTGTAGGCACCCGTCTTCAGGAAGACGTGCTTCGCCCCTTTCTCCCTGAGCCGCTCGACGTCCTCGACGAAAGGTTTGGTCACCGGGAACCCCACCCTGCTGTGCCTCTCGAATGTCCTGAACGCCCCGGACTTGAATGCTTCCTGGACTGCCTTGTCCTCGGGATCGGGGAGGACGATGTACCCCCGCTTCTTCAGCTCTAGTGCGCGCTCGATCGATGTGAGGCGAACCTCCCCTCCGATGGACTTCGCCCCCTGGCCCCACTTCCTCTCGATCACGTTCACCTCGAGGCTCGAGAGGACGTAGTCATCGACCCCTCCCCTCTGGTCCTCGACGTTCGTCTGCACGGCGATGTCTCCGTGCTCTCCGTCCCACAGCTCACGGAAAGCGTTCACCCTGTAGTCCATATCTGGGGAGCGGGTGACCTTCCCCCTCGAGTATGACGCCTCGGGATCCATCCCGCAGACGTTCTCGCCTATCACCTCGATAGTCCCGGCCAGCGCGGCCCCTTTCGCCAGGCCATCCCAATTCCTCTTCGCGACCGCGGTCGAACCCAGTCCAGCTATGGTGACAGGCACCTTGAGTCTGATCGGTTTCTTCGAATGAGATGCAACGAAGGTACTGATGTCCGCGTTCTCGAAGAAAGCCTTGTCCGGGCTTGGCTCTATCCCCCAGGCTCCGATGAGTTCGGAAAGTATCTGGAAATGCGACCAGTCGAGCAGGAAGTCCTTGTTCGAGGCGGCCGTGCTCACGCCGAAGTACTCGGGACTCGGATAGAGCACCTCCCTCCCTCTGAATGCTGATTTGCCTATCTCGCACAGGGTCGGGCATTCCTCGATGCACAATGGACACATCCCGCTCAGGGGGCTCACGTCTGGAACGCGGGTGCGCGTCCCGGTAGTAGACCTAGCGTTCTCTATGACACTCACGTTCTCACCAAACCATACGGACAGGCACCTTGCTATGACAAGGCATAGCAATGGCGAACAAGATGATAGTATTTGTAATTTTTGAAGAAGAAGCCAAGATGTCGTGTGCAGGACACCGGAAGTTCACGGAATCTCGGCGAAGTCGGCACGGAATTCGGAGATCTCTCGGGTCCGGAGCGGTATCCTCCTATCCTGTTCGTCCTGGCTCTGACCGGTCTGGAGCGGAAAAGATATTAACTTTCGATAGGCGTTAGGGTTTTGATCTCCGATGCCAGTCTCGACGGAAAGGGATTTCTCCTGGCTTCCTACCAGGCGTACCTGCTCCTGCAAGGAAGGACGCCTGAACTGCCTCACTCGAAAGGAGATGAGCGAGCTTGGATCGACCGTTCTGAATGTGAAGAAGAGACATGTCTGGAAGGACTCCCATCCAGCGAGATTCATTCCCGAGCTTCCCGAGAAGTTCATCCGGCTCTTCTCCCACCAGGGTGAGACGGTTCTCGACCCTTTCTGCGGATCTGGGACGACAAACTCGGTCGCGATGAAACTGGGGAGGAACAGCGTTGGAATCGACGTCAACCCCTATTCGAGTCAACTCTCGACCGACAGGTTGTTGCAGGAGGGTGGTCAAGATGAAGAGAGGACGAGGCATCTGATCCTCTGCGGAGACTGCAGGCAGATCATGGGGGAGATGCCGAAGGAGACGATCGACCTTATAGTGACCTCTCCCCCCTACTTTGACGTCGTTGACTACGAGCAGGACCACCCCGACCAGCTTGGAAATCTTCACGAATACCGGGACTTCCTTGCCGGGATGGAAGGTGCGTTCTCCGGGATGTTCCACGTTCTGAAGGGGGGCGGTCATGCGGTCGTGAACACTCAGGACCTCTTCAAAAAGAGCGCCAAGTGCCCGATTCATTCGGATTACATCCAGATCGCGAGGCGGGTGGGCTTCGAGGTTGTCAACGTCAACATCTACATACTCAATTACAGCACGGGCGGAAGGCTTGTGTATGGGTATCCAGCTTCTTACTTTCCGAAGAACGATCACGAGTATGTCCTCATATTTCAGAAGAAGACTTGAACGCGTACCGACGGAGTCAACGGACAGGGATCGATGGTTAGTCTATCTACCATGGAAAAGCTTAATGATAGGTGCCCTCCCATGAGACGAGACACACCCGTGAGGGTTAGGGGGGAATGAACTGACAAATCTGAAGATGCAGATAATGGAGACGATAGCCGCCCTCATGACCGCGGCCTTCGGCTTGATCGCCGCCCTCGCTTGGAACGAGGCGATAAAGAAGCTGATCGAGCAGTTCTTCACAGGCGGCGATGCACTGATGGGACTGTTTGTGTACGCGATACTTGTGACGATAATCGCGGTCGTCGCGGGGTTGTTGATAGCAAGGTCTCTGGCCAAACT
>DYTM01000152.1 GCA_020725985.1 Methanomassiliicoccus sp. | reverse complement strand
ATACCGGGGCAAGGACTTCGGGGTCAACATCAACCCGGAGGCGCCGGTCTACTGCGTGCCGGGAAGGGCGAGCTATGTCGGCGGGGACATCACAGCGGACATCATCGCCTCGGAGATGCACAGGCGGTCGGAGATCGCCATGCTCATCGATGTCGGAACGAACGGCGAGCTGGTGCTGGGCAACAAGGACCGCCTTGTGTCATGCTCCTGCTCCGCCGGTCCCGCCTTCGAGGGCGGGGAGGTCGCGTTCGGGATGAGGGCGATGGCTGGGGCGATCGAGCGGGTGAGGATTCTCGACAACTACGAGGTCAAGTACACCACGATCAAGGGAACGAAGCCCAGGGGCATCTGTGGGTCGGGCCTGATAGACCTCCTGGCCGAGATGTTCCTGAGGGGGATTGTGGACAAGAAAGGACGGATTCAGGAGGTCGCCACCCCCAGGGTCAGGAAGGGCGAGGAGGGGATGGAGTTCGTCGTGGCCTGGGCGGACGAGACCTCGATCGGTAGGGATAGAATCAGCCGGCTGGATGAGAGCCGGAGGCTGGTGATAGAGGAAAGCAAAGGACGTGACCTCGTCATCACCGACAACGACATAGCGAACATCATCAGGACGAAGGGGGCGGTCTACTCCGCCTGCGGCGTCCTTCTGAGAAGCGTCAACCTCACTTTCGCGAATATTGCGAAGATATACATCGCCGGGGGCTTCGGGAACTACATAGACACCCAGCGGGCGATCATCATCGGCCTGTTGCCTGACGTGCCCTTTGAACGGTTCGTGTTCCTGGGGAATGCGGCCCTGGCCGGCGCCAGATTGACCCTGCTTTCGGAGGAGAAGAGGAAGGAGGCCAGGAAGGTCTACGATATGATGACCTACTTCGAGCTCAGCACGACGCAGATGTTCTTCGACGAGTTCTCCTCCTCCCTGTTCCTTCCCCATACGGACATAGGGAAGTTCCCAACGGTCAAGGACATCATCGAGAAGGTCTAGGACCGAAACTCAAGGGTCCTTCCGCAGAGGCACTTCTCCCTGATGAACCGGTGGAAATCCTCGGGCAACTGTTCCCCGCACTCGCAGACGTTCGGATCACTCATCGTCTTGATCCCGGCCCCGCAGAACGGACAGCTAAGCATGTTTCGACCCCGGACGGTGTTCAATTCGTCAATTTATAATATTATCCTACGGCCATTGTCGATTTCACTCGACAGATGCCGAAAATCTCCTTCGGGAGGGTATCCCGGAGGTCGCATGGAAGGCTTATTATATCAAGTCCAAAATCTCGATATCCATGGCCTGGAACTGCGCTCCCACCTGCATCGGGTCCCTTCCCCATTCCGATCCGGCCAAGGCGGTCAGCCTCATACTGGGGACCGAGGACCTTATCCCCTTCTGGCCCCAGCTGCCCGCGAGGGGCTTCAGGGAGAACATGTACGCTCAGTACTCCCCGCATCTTCCGGGCATCAACATCGACGAGACGAACAAGAGGATCACCGTTGACCTGAAGGGCTACAATCCCGAGGAGTTCTACACCCGCCTGATCGCGGGGGACCTGGACTACTTCTCCTGTCCCCAGGACAGCTTCAGCGGCCTGTTCGAGTTCCTCGACAGACCGCTTCCCAAGTCGGTCCGGCGCGTGAAGGGACAGGTGACCGGACCGATCAGCACCGGTCTTCAGATATTCGACTCCGAAGGCAAGCCCGCCCTGTATGACGAGGGGTACTGCGAGATCATAAGGAAGAACCTCAACATGATGGCCCGCTGGCAGGAGAGGGTCCTGCGGTCAAAGTGCGACGAGGTGGTCATGTTCATCGATGAGCCCTCGCTCTCCCTTCTGGGAACGCCGTTCGCGAGCGTCTCATGGGACAACGCCGTTTCCTGGATCAACGAGGTGGCGGAGGGGGTGGAGGGACTGAAGGCGGTCCACTGCTGCGGCAACACCGACTGGCCGAAAATTCTCTCGGCGAACATCGACATCCTCTCCTTCGACGCCTACTACTACTCGTACGCGATCGCCCTCTACCCGGACGAGGTGGAATCCTTCCTCAAGAAAGGCGGGGCCCTGGCCTGGGGGATCGTTCCGAACAGCGAGGATGCGATGAACGAGGAGAGCGTCGCATCGCTCGTCGAGCTCGCCGAGCGCGGATTCGAGTTGCTCGTTGAGAAGGGTTTGGACAGGGATCTTGTCGTCCCGAACTCCCTCCTGACGCCTCAGTGCGGTCTCGGAGGGGTGAGCGAAGCGATGAGCGCCAGGATAATTGGTGCCCTTGCCTCGGTCTCGAAGGAGCTGAAGAGAAGGCACGGACTCGAGGAGCAGCAATGACGCTCACCATCGCCGTCTCCGGGAAGGGAGGCGTAGGGAAGTCCACGATCTCCGCTCTCCTCGTCATGGCCCTCGCCGAGAAGTCCGGCGAGGTCGTCCTCGCTGTCGACGCCGATCCCAACTCGAACCTGGGGGACAAGCTGGGGGTCAGGGTCGAGAAGACCCTGGGGGATCTGAGGGAGGACCTTCTCAAGAAGGCGGACGAGATACCTGCGGGCACGAGCAAGCAGGAATTCGTCAAGTATCAGATACAGCTCGCCATGATGGAGGGGAGCAGCTTCGATCTTCTGACGATGGGCCGCCCGGAGGGGCCGGGCTGCTACTGCTACATCAACAACATCCTGAGGGTGTTCCTGGACGCGCTCGTCGACGAGTACGAGTTCGTCATCATCGACAACGAGGCGGGGATGGAGCACCTCTCCCGCCGCACCACGAGGAAGATGGACGTGCTCATCCTCGTTTCCGATCCCACAAAGGTCGGGGTCGAGACCGCCGTCCGATTGCACGATCTTGCGAGGGAGATGGAGATCAAGATAGGGCGGACGATGCTGGTCGTCAACAAGGTCGCGGGAGAGCTGCATCCCGCGGCCAGCAAGCTGATTGACGAGGCCGGATTCGACGAGGTCATCATGCTCCCCTTCGATTCGAGGATCGAGGAGCTCTCTTTCTCAGGTGCACCCCTTACGAAGCTGGATCACTCGAGTTCAACATATCGTCAGATCGAGGGAATCGTGCGCCGCATTCGAAGCTAGCATTCTCTGGACCGGTGAGGCTTGTCCCTCTTCATTCCGTGCGATCTGCGAAACGGAACGTCTGGATCGCCGTTGCTTCTTCCCGCCGCCCGGTCATTCGCCGATTCTGCATGCCTCCCTGCTTCGCGAGATGACTCCGATGCCTGGCGCTGAGAATGTCATTCGGGGACGAGATCGGCGGCCGTAAGGTTCATCGTCGGTCGAGGCAATTGCGCGGCATGGCCCAGCCCAAAGAGGAGCGCCGATCCTTTCTGATATCGATCTGTGCAGGAATGCTGCTGTGGTCCTTCGTATTCGTCCTCTGGATGATGTCGATCTATGGAGGACTCGCCAATCCTCTCGGCCTCCTCAACTACGTCCTCCTCATCGTGGCGATATTTGCTTCGTGGGCTGGGGTGGCAATGGCGCTTGCCTACAGGGGAAGAGCGGTGCCAGGGAAGGAAGCCAGGGGCCTGATGATTGGCTCGGTCATCGCCGCCCTCGTCGTGACCGCTGGCACGTTCCTGTTGCTTTCTCTCTCAATCCAGGGCTTCACCTGAATCCCGAGTGGATGCGGATTCCCGGCGTCCGTCGGCGCAGGATCAGTGGAGCCCCTTGAGGAGTTTCGGCAGCCCGTTCGACTCCTTCGGGCCGACGATGACCTTCAGGCCCGTGATCTCCTGGAGCTTCCCGCTCATCCTCGACACCATGCCGGGGATGATGATCTCCCCCCGCTTCGACTTGTCCTTCGCGCCCGAAGCCTCGAGAGCCTTCAAAACCATCTCCGGCGTCAGCT
>DYTM01000151.1 GCA_020725985.1 Methanomassiliicoccus sp. | reverse complement strand
ACAAGCAGTATCAGTAGCAGGCTTCTTGGAATGACGAGGCCCCCCATCGCCAGGAAGTCCCAGATACTCATCCCTCCGGTGGGGCCGGTTCCCCCGCCGAGGAAGTAGTACTCGGGGAAGGAAAGGAAAGCATCAGGGGCTACCAGGAGGAAGGGGAGGGCGACGGCAAGGGAAAGCAGAAGGATGATCCCGAGGTGGATAGCACGCTCCCTCCAGCTCCTTGTTGCGAGGAAGATCCCCGGGTAGAGCAGAACCGAGAGCACCTTCGTCCAGACACCTATCGTGACAAAAGCCACGGAGGTGCGGAGCCTGCCGTGAAGGGCGAGTATCACTGGGAGAATGAAGAGAAAGAAGACGATCGATTCGTCCTCTATCCCCAAGGTGGATTCGAGCGTACCGAAAGGAACGACGAGGAAGAAGATGGCGACGATGAACGCCTTGTAATCATCCCACCTTCGGAGGCCGAGGTAGAGAAGCAGGGCGGTGAGGATTGAGAAGGCGGAGAAGTAGATCTCGTAAGCCACATCCTGGCCTCCGACGATCTGCGCGGGGAGCATGAGGTAGACGATCAGCGGAGGGGACTCCAGCCAGATGTCCCTGTAAAGCCAATCGCCTTCGAGAACTGCCTGGGTCCGAACCCGATAGTACGGGACGTCGGGGGTGGTGCCGCCGATGCTCGTGATGACGTCCCTCAACACCAACTGATCCAAGACGATCAAGCCCCCCAGGAGCGCAACGCCGATGAAGACGACAGCGAGTGCTCTCCTTTCGGGTCTGATTGAGCGCAGTCCGCGATCCAACCGTCCGTGCAGGGCGTTCAACAAGGAGGAGATCGCCATGGCAACTAGCTCCACACCTCGGGAAGTAGTCGGCAATAACGTGAATTCAACTCAATCGTCGGAACCCAGCTCTTCATCCAACTCGCCAGTTCGCATGCCAACGATTCACGCTCCATCCCTGTCAGGGGGTCAGACGGTTCCTGTCCCTGGGGAACAGGATCGCCTCCCTTATGTTCGCCAGACCGAGCATCTTCTGAATGAGGCGCTCGAGTCCAAGCCCCCAGCCGCCGTGCGGGGGCATGCCGTAGGCGAAGGCGTTGAGATAGAACTCGAACGAGGACGGGTCGAGCCCCTTCTTCCTCATCCTCTCAACGAGCCTGCCGTGCCGATGCTCCCTCTGACCTCCCGAGGCGATCTCCTGGCCGTTGTAGTCAAGATCGAATGAATGAGAGAACGGTGTGCCGTCCTTCTCCATAATATAGAAAGGCTTCGAGGCCTCTGGATATTCGATGATCCAGTACATCTCGTTTCCCCTCGAGCTCATGACCTCTCCGAGCAGCTTCTCGCCCTCGGTCCCGAGGTCCTCGCCCTCCTGTATCTCCATACCCTCGGAGGCGAGAATCCCGACGGCGTCGGAGTAGGTGAGGACCGGATAGGGAACCCTGGGAAGGTTGACCTGCGCCCCGACAAGCTCCAGGGACTTCTGGCCCCGGTCGATCACGCCTTCGATCATCGCCTGCATGCATCCTTCAATCAGATCGAGGACATCCCGCTGGGATTCGATGAACGCCATCTCCCCGTCGAAGCTGATGAACTCGGACACGTGCCTGATTGTGTCGGAGGGCTCGGCCCTGAAGGCCGGCGCGATCTCGTACACCTGGTCCAGTCCTGTGGACATGAGAATCTGCTTGTAGAGCTGCGGGCTCTGAGCGAGGTATGCCTCCTTGTCGAAGTATTTCACCGGGAAGAGGGTAGCCCCTCCTTCCGCCCCGGAGGCGACTATCTTCGGAGTGAAGACCTCGATGAAGTCCTTTTCCTTCAGGAAGGCGTCGATGAGATCGAGGGCGAGGGACTTGATCTCGAACACCGCCCTTATCTCTGGCTTCCTCAGGTCAAGGTACCTGTTGTTGTATCTCGTCTCAATTTCCACGCCGACCTTGTCCGCGACTCCCAGCGGCAGCGGGGAGGCGGCTCTGCTGAGGACCTCGACAGCGTTCGGAACGACCTCGTATCCCATCTTCGCTTGGGTGCTCTCTTTCGCCGTCCCCTCGACCGCTACCACGGACTCCCGGGGCAGGTTGGTCAGGATATCGAATACCTCGGGAGGCGTCTTCTTCTTCGGCATCGCTATCTGAATGATCCCGAACCTATCTCGGAGAATGACGAAGGAGATCCCTCCGAGGTTCCTGACGTCCTGAACCCATCCCTTCACGGTGACCTCTCTTCCGAAGTCATCCTTGGAGACGGTTCCCGAGTTCCGGACTGGTGGTCGTTCGCTCATGGGCACACCACCCTCCGGAATGCACCGGCAATTTATATAAGTCATAGGTTTCAGCCTGCCTGAATATCCGCTCCATGCCATTCGACTCGCCATTCACCGAAAAAAATAAGAAAGTCAGCCTCGATAGCGACCCTCATGTCTCCCAGGGTTGACGTGGACAGGGAAGAGTGCACGAGTTGCGGGGTCTGTTACAACGACGAATGTCCCCAGGTCTTCATGGAGGGTGAGGACGGCATTTCTGAGGTGCAGGAGAAGTACAGGGCCGGAGAACCCGGCCAGGGAAACATACCCGAGGACCTGAAGGAATGCGCAAGCAATGCCGCCGACGCGTGCCCTGTGGACGCGATCACGGTCGAGGACGACTGAGATTCCTCCGGGCTCGACCCGATTTCCTTTCTTCGGTCGCGTCTAGATCAACTATGGACGCGAACGACTTCATTCGTTCAATCCCCATCCTTCCGAGCGGTTCCAATCGACTCGGATCGACTTCCCGGTCGTCCGATCTCTGCGGGAGACGGAGGAGATTGACGCACAACTTGCGGAGGAAGGATGCCCCCGTCACAAGTCCATCTACTCTCTTCCACTGAGGCCAAGGATATCAACTATTTATATGGACAGTTGCATTCACAGATTGTTTAGGATTGGGATGGAAAATGGGAGATCGAGTTACTGTTTCAGTCATCAAAGCTGACGTCGGATCTGTGGCCGGACACTCTCGTCCCCATCCGAAGATGATGGCAGAATGCGCCGACATACTCAGAGACGGCGTCAAAAGCGGGACGATAGAGGACTTCTACGTGACGCGGGTGGGAGATGATGTGAACTTGTATATGACCCACTCGAAGGGAGAGAACGACAAGACCGTTCACGGTCTTGCCTGGGAAGCCTTCCAATCGGCGACCAAAGTGGCCAAGCAGATGAAGCTGTATGCAGCTGGGCAGGACATACTCACCGACGCTTTCAGCGGGAACGTCCGCGGGGCGGGGCCTGGGGCGGCCGAGATGGAGTTCAAGGAAAGGGGCTCCGAGCCTCTACTGTTCTTCATGGCGGACAAGACCGAGCCCTCCTCCTTCTCCCTCCCCCTTACCCGAGTATTCATGGATCCGTTCACCACGACCGGGCTCGTCATCGATCCCCGTGCCCATATCGGATTCAAGTTCGAGATCGTAGACGTCTGTGATTCGAAGAAGATCGTCATGTGCGCTCCCGAGGAGAGCTATGACATCCTGAGCCTCCTCGGGGACACGACCAGGTATGCCATCAAGAGGGTCATGAGCAGAATCGATGAAATCGGAGTGGCCGCTGTGGTCAGCACCGAGAAGCTCAACTTCGCCGCCGGGAAGTACGTGGGAAAGGACGATCCGGTGATGATTGTCCGGTGCCAGAGCGGACT
The DNA here is from genome assembly GCA_020725985.1 of Methanomassiliicoccus sp. Taxonomy (GTDB): domain Archaea; phylum Thermoplasmatota; class Thermoplasmata; order Methanomassiliicoccales; family JACIVX01; genus DYTM01. The sequence continues at coordinate 204 of DYTM01000151.1, read as the reverse complement.
GCCGGCGGTGGGGGAGGTCCTCCAGCCTTTCATGTTCCCGCAGCTTGTCGCAGGCTGGATGAGGGGTTCCCATCATGGAGCCTGGTACCCCTGCTCGGTGGAGGACTCCGACCCTTCGTTCTTCGACGGCCCCCCGAGGATCGTGTGCCTCGGATTCCAGATCAGCAACGGAAAGTTCCAGGGGCTCGAAGACCCCGACTCGCC
>DYTM01000150.1 GCA_020725985.1 Methanomassiliicoccus sp. | reverse complement strand
TGAGCGTCTCCTTCCTCGGGGAGCCAGTGGGGGCCTCGATCCTCGCCGCGATCCTTCTCGAAGAAATCCCGTCGTCGAACGTCCTTCTCGGGGGAGTGCTCGTCGTGATCGGGATCCTTCTAGCCGCTGCAAGGCCTAGGCGGCAGGGCGATGAAAGCTCCTCAGGTCGTTGACCTCTATCCGCCCCTCCCTCGCCCTCCGGATCGCTCCGACGGTCGCCCTCGCTGCCTGGACCGTCGTCAAGAACGGGATCTCGAGCTCGACCGCGAGCCGCCTCATCATGTACCCGTCCCTCCTTGCACCGGTGGACTCGGTGGGCGTGTTGATGATAAGGCCGATCTCGCCCTTCCTCATCAGGCCGAGGGCGTCCGGAGGCATGTTCTCGCTTATCCTGTACACGGTCGTCGTCTCGATCCCGTGGTTCCTGAGGAAGGTGGAGGTGCCCTTGGTAGCGTAGATAGTGAATCCCATCCGCCGGAGTTCCTTCGCCACTGGGCAGATCGCCTCCTTGTCGTTGTCCCCGACGGTGATGTACACGCTGCCTTCCAGCGGGAGCCTGTATCCCGCCGAGACGAGCGCCTTGTAGCACGCCGCCTCGTAGTTCTGATCGATTCCCATGACCTCCCCAGTGCTCTTCATCTCCGGGCCGAGGATGCTGTCAACTCCAGGAAGCTTGAGGAACGGAAAGACCGATGCTTTCACCGCTACATGATCGAACGGCGCGATCCCGACATGCCCCATCTCTCTGAGTTTCTTCCCGAGCATGACCCTCGTTGCGACCTTGGCGAGTGGGATCCCGATCGCCTTCGAGACGAACGGGACGGTGCGGCTCGCCCTGGGGTTGGCCTCGAGCATGTAGACCTCTCCGTCCTTCACAGCGAGCTGAAGGTTCATCAGGCCCTTTATCTGGAGGGCCTTGGCGACCTTCTCTGTGATGTCAACGATGTCCTCGACGATCTTGCTCGTGAGCGTTTGAGGGGGAAGGACCATCGTCGCGTCCCCGGAATGCACCCCCGCCTCCTCGATGTGCTCCATGATACCGCCGATGAAGACGTCTTCCCCGTCTGAGACGACATCGACGTCGATCTCTATCGCGTGGGAGAGGTACTTGTCGACGAGTATCGGATGGGCCCTGGAGACCTTGACCGCGCTTGCCACGTAAGTCTCAAGCTCATTCTCGCTGTAGACGATCTCCATCGCCCTTCCGCCGAGGACGTAGCTCGGCCGGACCAGCACCGGATAGACGATCCTCGTCGCGACGTCCTTGACCTCCTCGAACGAATGGCCGGTGCCGGATTCAGGCTGTCTTATCCCGAGCCGCTCCATGAGCGCTGAGAACAGCTTGCGGTCCTCGGCGACGTCCATCATCGCCGGGCTCGTGCCGAAGATCTTCGTCTTCTTGCCCTCGAGAGCCTGCTCGAGCGGGACCGCGAGGTTCACCGCCGTCTGCCCTCCGAATTGAAGGATGACGCCGTCCGCCTCCTCCTTCTCGATCACGTTGAGAACGTCCTCGAGCGTCAGCGGCTCGAAGTACAGCCGGTCGGAGATGTCGTAGTCGGTGCTGACAGTTTCCGGGTTGTTGTTCACGATGATCGCGTCCACCCCTTCCTCCTGGAGGGCCATGACCCCGTGGACACAGCAGTAGTCGAACTCGATCCCCTGTCCGATTCTGATCGGCCCGCCTCCCACGATAACGACCTTCTTGTTCTTGGAGGTCCTCGCCTCGCACTCCTGCTCGTAGGTGGAGTAGAAGTAGGGCGTCGCGGCCTGGAACTCAGCGGCGCAGGTGTCGACCATCTTGTACGTAGGGAAAACCTTCCTCTTCAGCCGCTCCTCCCTCACCGTCTCGGGCGTCGATTTCACGAAGGAGGCGATGCTTTCGTCAGGGTAGCCGAACCTCTTGGCTCTCAGGAGGAGCTCCCTGTCCAATTCCTTTGTCTCTCTTAGCTCCTCCTCCAAGTCGACGATGTTCTTGATCTTGAGTAGGAAGAACAAGTCCCATTTCGTCAGGTCCGCCACCTCGGTCGGGGGCATGCCCCTTCTGAGGGCCTCGGCGATCGCGAACAGCCGCTTGTCCGTCGCGCGGCAGAGTTCCTCGACAAGCTCCTCCTCGGTCCATTTCTCCGGCTCAAGATCGATCTTGTCGATCTCGAGGGACCTGATCGCCTTCATTATCGACTCTTCGATGGTCCTGCCGATCGCCATGACCTCCCCGGTGCTCTTCATCTGGGTGCCGATCGTCCTCTCCACAGTCCGGAACTTGTCGAACGGCCAGCGGGGGATCTTGAGGACGACGTAGTCGATCGTGGGCTCGAAAGCAGCGTACGTTTTCCCGGTGATCCGATTTTGAATCTCGTCGAGGGTCTTGCCGACGGCGATCTTCGCCGCCACCCTCGCGATCGGGTAGCCGGTGGCCTTGGAGGCAAGCGCGGAGGATCTCGATACCCTGGGATTGACCTCGATGACCCTGTACTCCTTCGTCTCCGGATGGAATGCGAACTGGATGTTGCAGCCCCCCTCGATCTTGAGGGCCCTGATGATCTTGATGGTCGCGCTCCTCAGGCGCTGGTGATCCACGTCCCGGAGCGTCTGGGCCGGGGCGATGACGATACTCTCTCCCGTATGAATGCCCATCGGGTCGAGGTTCTCCATGCTGCAGACGATGATGCAGTTGTCCTTGCGGTCCCTCATCACCTCGTACTCGTATTCCTTCCACCCGAGCACGCTCTCCTCGATCAGCACCTGGTGGATGCGGGAATAGATGAGCCCCCTGCCAACGATCTCCTCGAGCTCCCTCTCGTCCCTCGCTATCCCGCTTCCGGTCCCTCCGAGGGTGTACGCGGGTCTGACGAGGACCGGATAGCCGAGTTCCTCCGCTGCAAGCCTCGCCTCGGCGAGGGTGTGCGCCGGCCTGCTCTTCGGAATAGGCTCGGAGATCTTGAGCATCGTTTCCCTGAAAAGGTCCCGATCCTCCGAGAGCGCGATCGCGAGCGGTTGCGTTCCGAGGAGCTTGATGCCCAGCCTGTCTAGCGTACCGTTCTCGGCAAGCTCCGAGCAGATGTTGAGCGCCGTCTGCCCCCCCATTCCGGAAAGGATCCCGTCCACCTTCTCCTTCTCCGCGATCTCCCCGACCGTCTTGGCGTCGAGGGGTTCGATATACACGATGTCCGCCGTCTGGAAGTCCGTCTGGATTGTAGCCGGGTTGGAGTTCACCAGGACTGTCTCGTACCCTTCCTCCCTGAGGGATCTGCACGCCTGGGAGCCAGAGAAGTCGAACTCCGCCGCCTGCCCGATGATGATCGGACCGGACCCGATGACCATCAGCTTCTTCGGGTCGGGGCTCATCGGGACTCCTCCATCATCGACGCGAACTCATCGAAGAGGAAGGATGTGTCGGTCGGCCCTGGAGAGGCCTCGGGATGATATTGCACGGAGAAGATTGGAAGCTCGCGGTGCCTCATTCCCTCGACCGTGCCGTCGTTGACGTTGAACTGGTCCGCCGCGAACCCCGGATCATCGAGGGAGCCGTGATCGACCGCGTAGCCGTGATTCTGGGAGGTGATGTAGACCTTGTCCCGGAACTTGACCGGCTGGTTCGCCCCCCTGTGCCCATACTTGAGCTTGTACGTCCTCCCGCCGAATGCGAGGGCGAGGAGCTGGTTCCCGAGGCAGATCCCCATCATCGGGTAGTCCTCCCTTATCCTTCGCAGAGTGTCGATCAGCGTCGCCTTCAGCTCCGGATGCCCCGGATCCCCCGGCCCGTTCGAGATGACGACGCCGTCAATATCATTGTTCCTGAAGAACCCGACTGGCGTGTCGTACGGGATCTGAACCACCGAGAACCTCTTCTTCAGGTCCCTGAGTATTCCGCCCTTGCAGCCACAGTCGAACAGGGCGACGGTCTTC
>DYTM01000149.1:1888-3917 GCA_020725985.1 Methanomassiliicoccus sp. | reverse complement strand
GGCGTTTCCCACCCCACCTCGGTGTACAGAACGATCCCGAGGAAGATCATGAAGGCGCCGACGAAGAATCCGAGAAAGAGCGCTATCTCGTCCTTGGATGTCTTCTCGCTCCGACCTATGATGGCAATGAAAATCGCTATGACCCCGCCGATGATCAGGGCGCTCTCCAGGACGGGATGCGCCACGAGTTCCCCCAACACGATTCGAGCATATTGGGTCACCTGATACTTATAACTTGAGAGACCAGTCTGCGGTCGAGGGCGCTCGCCACCGTGCCATTCCGCAAGAGTTATGAGGCCCCGGCTTCAATGGATGACGCGGAGGATTCAATTTGGATGTGCTCGAGGCGATTCACAGAAGGCGCGCGCTGAGGATTTTCGACACGAGGCCGGTTGAGGGCGAGAAAGTCTTGGGGCTGGTAGAGGCGATGAAGCTGGCTCCGTCCTGCAACAACAACCAGCCTTGGAGGATCGTGGTCTGTCGGGATCAGGAGTCTTTGGAGAAGGCGAAAGGCGCGCTGTCGAAGGGCAACGTCTACGCAACCCGTGCGCCATTGATCTTCGTGGTGGCTGCGAAGGTCGAGGATGACTGCCATCTCTCGGACAGAAGGGACTACTTCCTCTTCGGCTGTGGCATGGCTGTCGGGCAGCTGATGCTCCGCGCCACTGAGCTAGGCTTGATCGCCCACCCCATCGCGGGCTACGATCCCGTCCTCCTCAAGAAGGAGCTTGGAATCCCGGACGAGTACGTCGCGATAACGATGGTCAACATAGCCTACCCCGGAACGGACAACTCCCTCTTGTCCGACAAGCAGAGGGAGCTGGAGAAGGCAAGGCCCGAAAGGAAGCCTACGGGCGAGAACTTCTTCGATGGGAGCTGGGGAGTCCCCCTCTCGATCTAGATTCCCAGAAGCCGCCGGATGTTACCCTCGAGGACCTTCTCCTTCAGATCAGCGTCTGCCCAGTCCTCATCCCTGACGAATCGGACCCAGTTCGAGTGGGAGTAGCTCAGGTCGAAGAGAGGCCAGTCGGTGCCGAAGATGAGCCTATCGGGCATGAGGCCCGCCGCTTCCCTCAGACGGGACTTGGCAACATCAGGCTGGGAAGGCAGCCAGCCCTGGAGGGCCGAGCAATCTGCGAAGAGGTTGTCGAATTCCTTCGCGAGTTCGAACGTCTCGGACCTCCACTTCCCTCCGAGATGGGCGATGACGATCTTGATCGATGGATGCCTTTCGAGCACCGCGCGGAAGAAGATGGGATGGTTGAAGGACTCGTCGAGCGGCCCCCAGCTCGCTCCGGCATGAGTCAACACAACGAGATCAAGTTCTTCGACGAGTCTCCAGAAGCTCCGAAGCTCCGGTTGGTCCGGTCTCCACCCCGCGGCTGGATAGATCTTGATCCCCTTGGCGTTGAAATCGCGGACGAACCCTTGGACGAGGTCGAGGGCCCTCTGTCCCCTCATCGGGTCAACGCCGATGAATGGCACCACTCTGTCACCATACTCATCGCACGAGTCGAACACCCAGAGGTTGTACTCCTCGACGGTGGCCCGGGCCTCGAAGGTCATTCCCAGGTCGAGGGGAAGAACGACGGTCTTGTCGATCCCGGCTTCATCCATCGAAGCGACGAGCTGCGGGACGTCGACCTGCGACATCGGCCAGTCCTGTTCCCGGTCAAGGGTCATGTCGAGCATGCCGTCGAGGACAAGCAAAGGCTCGAGGTAAGCCGCGAGGATCTTGTCCGGAAGCATCTCTCGCTTCCAGATGTGTGCGTGACCGTCGATGATCAATTCGGATCCCTCCCCGCGAGCGCAGTCTCTTCTATTTATCCGTTGCCGACCGCTTCATCGATTCGATAGGCACGATCAGGCATTTCGCTGATTCCGCGGCGTATGGATCATGGGACTGACGCGATTGGAGAGAGAAGTTATCGCCACGAGGTCTAGTGGGCCAAGGGGAGTTAGGACCATTCACGTTCAACCGGCTCTCGGCGTTCCAAGATCCGGTGCACCGGGGGGCATGTGCGGATCC
>DYTM01000149.1:1249-1878 GCA_020725985.1 Methanomassiliicoccus sp. | reverse complement strand
AGGATCCGCACATGCCCCCCGGTGCACCGGATCCTGTGTCCTTGCATAGGTTTCTTCGAAAGGGCGGACAATAGAGTGTCATAGGCTTCCTACTAGTGTGAAGGGGGGAGCTGCGTTTGAATGACGAAAGGACGGGGAAGAACGATTCTGGGCTTATCGCGTCTGGGGCGGAAATCTCGAAAACGCCCGGCGGAACCACTCCCAGAGCCCTTCTCCTCGGCTACAACGGCGCCAACAACACCGGTTCCGAGGCGAGGCTTCTCTCGATCATCGAGGACGTTCGCGCGGTGCTGGGACCGAGGGCGCTCATCACTGTGCCCACCCTAAACGAACCGAACCTCCGCAGGTATCTGAAGGAGACATCGACCCTTGAAGTCGCACCGATACCGTCGATATTCTTCTTCGCCATCAAGAGGCTGGTCAGGCAGCATGACCTCGTCATGCTGGTTGAAGGAAGCTGCTACATGGACACCTGGACCAACGCGCTCCTTTGGGCGTTCCTCTCCGCCACCAAGTATGCGCATGATGCTGGGAAGTCCTCGATCGCCTACGCCGTCGATGCCGGAGGACTGTCCCAGGCGAACAGGCGGAGGGTTTGCCGCGAGGGCAGCAAGACCGACCTGATCGCA
>DYTM01000149.1:0-1239 GCA_020725985.1 Methanomassiliicoccus sp. | reverse complement strand
CCAGGCCGCCGCGGAGCGCCTGAGATCCTGTGGGGTGACAGCCCCGATCATCGTGACCGGGGACACGGCCTTCACCTTCCGGACGAATCCGGGGGACGAGGGGCTGATGACGAGGATTTGGCCGGAGGCATCCTCAGGGGTGGTCGGATTCGCAGTGGTGGACTTCAACATATGGCCTGTGGTCATCAGACTCTGGGGCGCGAAGGGTCGACGGTACAGATGGCCCTACTACTTCTCCAGTTCGAGAGAACGACGACGCAAGACCGAGGACCTGGCGAAGGGCTACGCAGCCGAGGCGGACCGCGTCGTCGAGAGATGGGGCAGATCGATCGCCCTGATCGCGATGGAAGCCCTCCCGGACGAGCCCCTAGCCACGAGGGTCAAGAATCTGATGAAGCATCATGACAAGGCAAGGGTCTTCTCCTCGGATCGATACAACGCGTCTCAGATGACCTCGATTCTCAGGAGCCTGGACCTTCTCATCACCTCCCGATATCATGCCGGCGTACTTTCGCTCGGAGCCAATGTCCCGCAGATTGCCATTGCGCATGACTACAGACTTCGGGATTTCTACGCGGATATCGGACTGAAGGAGGAATACCTCATAGAGCACGATTCACCTGACCTCTGGCAGAGGCTGAGCGACCGCGTCGATAGGCTCATGGCCGACCCGGAGCCCATGAGACGTTTCCTCCGCTCGAAGCACGAGGAGCAGGTATCCCGCGCGAAGATGAACCGCTCCGTCCTCCGATCGTTCCTGAAGGAGCGAGGCTGGAAGGTGATCGACTGAGCGTCGTCCTGCTGACAGGCGCGAACGGGTTTCTCGGCGCTCAGATCGCTCGCCGCTTGTTGAGCAGACCCAATTGTCATATTGTCGCGATGGTAAGGGCGAAAGACTCGCAGTCCGCGAGACACAGGTTGCTGAGAAGCTGGTGGGATTGGCCGGAGCTTGTGCACTCCCTCGATGCCGTCACAATGGTAACCCATGGGGATCTCGCGCTGCGGAACTTCGGTCTCTCGCCGGTCGAGTATGAAGCCCTCGTCGGCTGTGTGACACATATCATCCACGCCGCGGCGGACGTCCGCCTCAACGCCCCGATCAGGGAGCTGAGGAAGTCCAACGTTGAGGGCATTGGCACAGTACTGAGATTCGCGCGAGATGTCAAGGCGCACCACGGACTCTTGAGACTCTCTCACGTTTCCACGGCGTACGTGGCAGGGGCGAGGGTGGGAATGATC
>DYTM01000148.1 GCA_020725985.1 Methanomassiliicoccus sp. | reverse complement strand
TCCCGGCTGCGGGAGAAGAATCGACGTAAGGAAGGCGAAGGTCTACTTCGAGACCGATTCGGAATCGGAGCTGGCCGAGGCGGTGCGCAGGATGGGCGAGCGGCTCTCGAGCGGATTGGATTCGGTGCCGTCGCCGAAGAAGAGGCGGAAGCTCGGCTTCCACGGGGAGCTGGGCCGGAGGGCTGAAAGCATCAAGGGGGAGGAGGAGAGAATCCGTTTCATCGCCGAGAAGCTCACCGAGAGGAACGGGGAGTTCTCGAACGAGGACCTGAGGCGCGTCCTCAAAGGCATTGGCGAAAAGGACGCGATTGACATTCTCGAGAGAGCGCTCTCCTCGGGAATCATCTACGAGCCGCGGCCGGGACGGTACAAGGCGACGTAGTGGATGCGAGGACATTCTCGTGCACGGGTAGGGCAGGGGAGATTGACGAGGGGAAGTCGTCGGGACTGACCCTGTTCTCCGATTCCTCGTACCTGACCGACACGAACTCCTCATCATATCCTGGTCCTCCACCGACAGGGTAGCTCGAGGGCGCGTAGGAGCAGTAGAAGGTGTAGTAGTAGTCCTTGAGATGCTCCGCGTTCCCGTCGGAGGTGAAGTCCGCGAACCTGTTCTGCTTCCAGATGAGGAAGTCGCGGTTGACCGTGTCTATCGTGACGTTCACGCCCCCACCTTCTCTCAGCGGGAGATAGGTCTGGACCCAACCGTGCCCGCCCCATGCAGTCTCGACCTCGTTGTACAGCGCCCCCATCTGGAGCCAGGCGGGGACCCCGACAGCACGCGCCAAAGCGGAGAAGAGGATCGCCTGATCGTCGCAGTCTCCGACCCTCGACTGGAGCGTCTCGACGCTCGTATGCGGCTGGGAATCGGTCGAGATGGTGGGGTAGCGGATGTTGGCGGTGATCCAATTGTAGATCGACTCGACAATGGCAAGCACGTTGGTCTCGTCCCCGACTATTTCCTCAGCCCGGGACTGGATTGAGGGCTCAGCCACAAGAATCTTCCACTCGTCCTTGAGGTACCTCGCCTTGAGATGATCGGGGATGTCGCTGATGTTGAGGACGTCCGCCCCGTCGTAGTTCCAAATCTGCGTCGTAGCTTTCACGTCATACCTTATCGTGATCGAGTATGTTTCGTCCCCGTCGAGTCTATCTCCCTCCCAGACGACCCACGTCGAGCCGTATCTGTTGTCGAGGGAGGTGTACAATGGCGAGTACCTCACATACCCGATGTCCTGCATCTCCCTGTCGCCCTCGCTCATGTCCTGGGGACGGGAGACGTCGACGGTGAAGTTGAGTATGGTCCCTCCGTTTGGGTCGATCGTCAGAGTCCTCTCCAGGGAAAACGATATGCTCTCTGGGTAGCTCTCTCGAAAAGGAGACATGAGGGCTTTGATGAGGCTCTGCCCCAACGGGGTGAGAACGAGAAGGGCGACCACGCCGAGCACGACGATGACAGCGATCGCCTTCGGAACGATTGACTTTCTCCCATTGGACACGCGGTGTCTGAGAAGCTAGACACTAATCAACGTTTCGACTTGGATACCAATCTTGAGACCTGTTCCGAGACCACGGCAGGGAGGAGCCTGTAGTGCACATAGAGGTAGTAGGCGACGAGGAATACGACCGCCCCGACGAACAGTACCGCCCCGTAAGTGAACTCGGACATGTAGAAAGGAATCATCATGAGGTTGTATACTAGGTGAACGAGCGCGGCCTGCGCGAAGAAGCCCCAGGGGGTCCCCCGGGCGACGCCGACTCCTATCGTTGCGCCGGTGGTGCCGTGAAGGAATACGAGCTGCAGGGCGAGGAGGACGAGCGTCCCGACGGACCAAATGCTGACCTCCTCCAGGAAAACGAGGGAGAGGTACACGGCCCCGAATGACATGGTGCTTCCGATCCCGAGACCGAGAGAGACACCGTAGAAGGACGTATCGAGTTTCTTCTGGAACCTGGGGAAGTTCAGGATGACGAGCTTGAGAAGCTCCTCCGCAACCGCGAATGACAGGACTACGACGACTGCGGCGAGATCGAACCATGTCTGGAGACTGAAAACGGCAATGCCGAGGACAAGCCCCAGGGCGAACAGCCCGAAGATCTTGCGGTCGTCGAAGAACGGCTTCTCCACCTTCGGATAGGTGTAGTTCCGCAACGTCCAGAACATGAGGCCTATGGCGGACGCGAACCCTATCGCCCCGGCAATGAGCATCTCGTAGTTCATGCTAGGATTGACGGAACGGTTTTCCCTACTTAAACATGCGGATTCCTCTCGAGGCTAGAGGACACCGTCCACATCCATCACGTTGAGGATTGAGCGTGATGTCTCACGATCAAGCGACGATCTTGTCGTAGTAGTGAGCGACGACGCATGCCTCCGAGCACCGGCCGCAGTGATCGCAGAGTTCCCCGTCCACAATCGGCCCGTCCTCGATCTTGATGGCCTTCCGCCTGCAGTTCTTCGCGCAGATGCCGCAGGCCGTGCAGAGTTGGGACCGGAGGAACGCCTTGACGCCCGCCTCGAACGCCTTCTCCGATTTCTCCGGCGTCGGACCGATCGCAACCACCTGCCCGCCCCCGAACACCTTCACTGTGCTCTCTCCCGCCTTGACCAGGGCGATGTCGTACTCGTCCGAGTAGCGGACCTTCCCGAGGGTCTTCATCATCTCCGCGATCTTTGAGAAGCTCCTTTTCCGCGGAAGAGAGACGACGCCTTCGATCGAATATCCGCCGGTGACGCAGGGGCTCACCCCCTTCACCATCCTGAGGTCGATCCTGTCCGCCCTGGCCTGGGGAACCTTGAGGTGGATTTCGTCTGCGAGCTTCCTCATCTTCGGGGGCAGCACCTTCCACCTCCAGAAACCATAACGAACGAAATCCTTCCCCGTCCCGGTCTGCTGCGTCCACTTCTGCAAGTAGCTGCTCCACCTATTGCCGAGCTCGGGATGGAGTTCCTCCGTCGATCTCCATTCGCTCGCGAGGCAGGAGGGGCAGAGGTAGCAGCCTATCCTCTCGAAGTCCTCGTCGTACAGGGGGTTGTACTCGAGACGCCTCCACCAGATGTATCCCCAGACCTCGATCGCCCTCCACGTCCTGATGGGGTTGAGGATGGTCTGGTTCGGGACGAAGGGGTTGGCCTCGACGAAGCCTATGTCGGATCTTGCGAACGACTCGAACGACCTGTTCCCCTCGATGGTAATCGTTCCGCCCGGGAACTTCGTTTCAATGACCGATGTGAGGGGGGCGAGCTTGCAGACCTTGCAGCACCATCTGAAGTCCTTCGCCGGGGGCCCGAAGGAACGTACATGATCCCAGAAGGCATTCCCCGCGCGTGCCTCGAGCAGCCTGAGCCCCCGCTTCAGGGCGAAGTCATGAACGTACTCGACGGTCTCGGGGAACTCGAGGCCCGTGTCTACGAAAACGAGCGTGAAGCCCTTCACGGCCTTCTGCGCTATCCCGTAGCAGGCGAGGGAGTCCTTTCCTCCGCTGAAGGAGAGCGTCACCGGCAATCGGTTGTTCCCGACGTAGGACCTAATGTCGCTCACCGCTTTCGATTCGATGGATTTCAAATGAGAGAGGTTCGCGTCAACGAAATCAGACCATCCAGTCCTTCTCTTCGAAAGGGGAAGAGAGCCTTTGCCTACGTCCCTTATCCCCACCCCCTTCTCGGCGGTCCTAGCCTGTTCACTCGGGACCTTGGCCACCCCACTGCATATGAAGCTACCTGCGACAACGATCAATGGATCCCCGGCCGCGAAATCCCCCTTGACCTCCTCGATCGCGCTCCCCGGAACGCTCTTGCCCTTGAGATGCCCGGTCGGATGGGCTATCTTGACGACCCCTTTCGTTGCGAGAGGGGCAAGCACCTGAGCGCCCTCTTCCCTGAGCTCGAGAAGGAAGTCGTTCGAGACCATGTCGAACCTGAGCGCCC
>DYTM01000147.1:3278-3943 GCA_020725985.1 Methanomassiliicoccus sp. | reverse complement strand
TATGGGGGACGGGAAGTCTGACTACGAAGCGGTGAGGAACGCCGACCTGCCCTTCGTCGTCAAAGGATCGAAGCTCGAGGAGTTCTGCGATCGGGACGGCATCGAACACTTCGCGTTCGAGGACTTCCGAGAGGTCGTCGATCGCATCGTCGAGTTCGAATCGTGCGCGCACGATGTTTGATGTGAGAGGGTCTCGCTCAAGATGCTCGAAAGATAAAAGGAGGGATCACTTGCCCTTCGCACCCTTCGGTCTCGGGAGATCCTCTTCCTCTTCTGCCGTCATGACGACGGCGAATCTCTGAGCAGCCCCCTCCCACTCGACGACCGGGAAGGAGATGCCGGAAAGAATGCCGGTGACGGATTTCTTGAATCTCCGAAGCTCCTCCGAGGTGATCTCATCGGGGAACTTCACGTAGAAGGCGTGGATCTCCTTCACGGCGTCGAACCAGTATGTGACTTCGGCTTTCTCGAGCATGCTCAGGAACTCACGTTTCCCCTTCCTCCCGGAGGAAAGGGCGGCCATCCTCTTCTTCCAAACGTCTCCGGCCTTCACAAGCGCCGTCTCCACGCCGAGGACCTTCCACATGCGTGCGCAGATGCGCTCCATTCAGATAAACGTGTTGTGCTCAATGATTCTCTCTTGAGGGATACAGTCAAGCGCTGAA
>DYTM01000147.1:0-3268 GCA_020725985.1 Methanomassiliicoccus sp. | reverse complement strand
ACGCTCACGGAGTAATCGCAGTCGTCCACGAGGCCCTCAGCGATGACCTTCGCGTAGTCGAAGTCCTCCTTGAGAAGGGCGTCCTTGATCTTCGCGACGTTCGTCCTCTTGCGTATCAGTCCCGAGAACACGCCGGCGGCCTCTACCTCGCCAATGCATATCGCTCCGACCACGACATCGTTCTTGAGAACGACCTTCCGATAGAAGTTCCTTTCCGGAACGATGTGTGTCAATATCTCGTATCCTTCCTTCCCGCGGGGTCTCGTGAGGCCGACGGCGATCGAGGCGAGTCCGAAAAGATCGACCGAGTTCATCGCGATGCCTCCGACGTATTCGACATTTCCGTCCGCCATGTTCTGACCCGCGACCAGCCCCTGTTCGACGGCGTTCGGCCATATCGCGTGGATGTACCTCTCTCCGCTGACGAAGTCCTTCGCCTCCGCCACATCCCCGGCGGCGTAGATGTTCGGGACACTGCTCCGCATGTGCGTGTCAACGAGAATTCCGTAATCGGTAGCGACGCCTGCCTCTTTGGCGAGGCCGGTATTCGGTCGTACACCCTTCGCGAAAATCACCAAGTCGCAGTTGACCATCTCGCCCGTCGAGAGCCTGACGGCCTCGACCTTCCTCTCGCCAATTATCTCCTCGACATTCGTCTCGGTCATCACCTTGATGCCGTTCTTCTCAAGCTGATTCCTGAGGATGTCCGCTCCTTCCTTGTCCATCGTCTGAGACATTATCTGCGGAGAGGTCACGATGATCCTTGCCTCGACACCTCTCGCATGGAGCGCGTCTGCGGACTTGAGGCCGACGAGCCCTCCGCCCATGATGATCGCCCTCTTGCCCGGGGCGGCGGAATCGGAGATGCGCCTCGCATCGTCGTATGTCCTGAGAACGTGCACTCCGGGCTTGTTGTTGCCCGGTATGTCGTAAACGACCGGAGTTGCACCGGTTGCGATCATGAGTTGAGAGTAGCCGATCTTCGTCCCATCCTCGAGGGCAACGTAGTTGTCATCAGTGAAGATCCTGACCACTTTCTTCCCCAGAATGGGCGTCACGCCCTTTCGGTCGTAGTAGTCCTTTGGCCGGTAGAGAATCGTCTCATCGTCCACCGCCCCCGAAATATAGTAGGAGGTGAGGCATCTCGAATAGGCGTGCATAACCTCCTCGGATATGACGGCAACGCTGCCCTGCTTGTCAATCTTCCTTATTCCTTCTACGCAAGATATCCCGGCGGCGCTGTTTCCGACTATCACGTACTTGTAGGAGGCGTCAAGCTTCATCTCAACCCGACCCCTCTGCGGCCTCTTCCTTCGGAATATCCGAGTCGGCATCGATAAGGCAGAGCATTGCCCCGGTCTTGCAGGCCTCTACGCAGGCGGGAGTGTCCCTCTCCGGACAGAGGTCGCACTTCATCACGATCTTGTTGTCGGGGTCTCTGATTATCGCCCCGTACGGGCAGGCCATAACGCACATCCAGCAGCCGACGCATTGGTCTTCATAGTGACGAACCGCGCCGTCCTCGTCCTTCAGAAGGGCGCCGGACATGCAGGCGGCGACGCAGGCGGGATTCTCGCAATGCCTGCACCTTATCGGGATCACCTTTCCGGTGGGCACCTCGTTCCTCGACCTTCCCCTCGCAGGCCTCATCTCCGGAGCGCTGGTCGGGGCGATCGAACCTCTCTTGACGGCGATCCTCGAACGGGAGTTTTTCGCGTTGATGGTGATCCTCTCCCCGTTCTTCGAAGGGGAGTGCTCGCGAGCGCATGCGATCTCGCAGGACCTGCATCCAATGCACTTGTCCAGTTTGACGATGATCTTCTTCAAGGACAGACACCTCAGTCTCGGACCCTTGCGACCGGGCAGACGAGTCAGTGAGACGGCGCCCGGGTACATCAACATTACTGTCTTTAACACTTTCGCGTCATATGTACGGCAGCCAGTGTCGTTTTTCGTATCCCGCGGTCGGAATTCGAATATTCGCCGGGAAACATCAAGTCTTTGTGGAAGAGACTCTGCCGCAGCTGGTAAGATTATTCTCTATGTAGCGCGATAGTGGGGGAGTGGTGCAATGAAAGCCTTGGACAGCATCCTCGATCTCAGATACAACACGCCCGTGGTGAAATTGAACAGAATCGTCCCGAAGGAGTCGGCGGACGTTTTCGCGAAAATCGAATTCCTGAGCCCGAGCGGGAGCGTCAAGGATCGGATCGCGACCTACATGATCGTAGAGGCGGAGAAGAGGGGGGAACTCAAGCCAGGACACCGAATCGTGGAGGCGACGACAGGCAATACCGGGATAGCTTTCGCCCTGGCGGGCGCGGTCAAGGGATACAGGGTCACGATTGTCATGCCGGAGGGAATGAGCGATGAGAGGAAGAAGATACTCAAGGCGTACGGTGCGGAGATCGTGTACACTCCGGGATGCGAGACGGATGTGGACAAGTGCGTCGAGCGGGTGAGGAAGATCAGGGCGACTGACAGTAAGGTATGGGTGCCGGGACAGTTCACTTCCGCCGACAACGTCCGCGCTCACGAGCGGACCACCGGACCCGAGATCATCAGGCAGGTCGGGAGGGACATCGATGCGTTCGTTGCTGGGGTGGGATCGGGGGGGACCTTGATGGGCGTCGCGCGATGCTTCAGGAAGAGGAGGATAGGGGCAGAGATCGTCGCGGTGGAGCCCGAGGAATGCTCCGTCATAGAAAGCGGGCCGATAGGACCGCACCGGATCGAAGGAATAGGGGACGGATTCATTCCCGACATTGTGGATACCGGCATGATAACGAAGGTGGAACTCGTCAGCGACATCGACGCGATACTGACGGCGAGAAGGCTCGCGAGGGAGGAAGGAATACTCGGCGGCATCTCCTCGGGCGCCAACGTCCTTGCCGCCACGAGAGTCGCCAAGAGACTTGGAAAGGGGAGGAAGGTGGTGACGCTCGTCCCGGACACCGCGATGCGGTACTTCTCGACAGACCTGTTCAAGGAGGTCTGAGACCGCGAGCGCGGACGAGGCCGATCTGATCGAGCTCCTGAAGGATCTCGTCTCAATCGACAGCGTGAACCCCTGCCTCTCTCCCTCCCATCGGGGAGAGCAGGAGATCGCTGATTTCGTCGCTGAGAAGCTCAGGGCTATTGGAATGCGGGTGAGGTTCCAGCAGGTCATCGGAGAAAGGAGGAACGTGATAGGCAGCCTCGCGGGAAGGGAAAAGGGGAAGAGGTTGTTGGTGGTCGCTCACCTCGATACTGTGGGGACGGACACGAT
>DYTM01000146.1 GCA_020725985.1 Methanomassiliicoccus sp. | reverse complement strand
GATCGCGAGAGGGCTGGGCCTGCGGGACGAAGTCGTGAGGAGAATCCTTGACCATATCGAGAACGACGGAGGAATGTGAATGTGGGACAAGGTCCAACTCAAGAAGCTGATGGAGCAGTACGAGGAAGAGCTGGAGAGGGTTGCGAAGGAGACGGATGAGACGCTCAAGAGGGCGATCAACCGGATGGAGAAGGTGAGCGAGGAACTTTACGACAACGTTATGAAGGAGTCGAAAGGGGCGGGGGAGAACGCCAAGAGGATCGCCAAGGGCATCATCGACGAGGTGAAGCACGAGACCCCAAAGGTGAGGAAGGAACTGCAGAGGGTAGAGAAGGAGGTCAAGCGGCAGATCGGGAACCTCGAGAAGGAGTTTAAGAAGCTCATTGACGAATAATTTATATAGAAGCTCATTCTAATATCGGTAGTAATCCTGAGGTTGTTAACTGAAGGTTGTGATGTGACAATTCAGGGAGGCGATGTTGTGTTCGGAACAGAAGCAGACAGGGAAGCCATCGTCCCCAGGACCCCCTGGAGGCCGATCGGACTGTGGTGTGAGATGGACAGGATGCTCGACGACCTCGGATTCGAGCGGGTAGACCTCCGATTCCCATCGTTCGAGCTAGTTGCCGGCGGGTCGGGGCGCGTCCCCGCGGTCGACATCACGGACGCGGGGGACAAGTACCTCGTGCAGGCGGAGTTGCCCGGGATTGCAAAGGAGAACGTCGAGGTGGAGATCGCGGACGGGAGCCTCGAGATCCGTGGGAGAATGGAAGAGAAGAAGGAGGAGAAAGGCGAAGGATACGTCCGGAGAGAGAGGGGAAGAATGTCCTTTCACAGGAGGATCCCGATCTACGAGGACGTGGACGAGGAAGGCATCGAAGCGAGGATGAAGGACGGCGTGCTGGAGATAACGCTCCCCAAGGCCAAGAAGGCCGAGGAACCGAGGAAGAAGGTGGAGGTTAAATAGCACCTCCACTCTTGAAAAAAGACCGAGAGTGAGAGGACAGATGGATGCGTCGGAGAAGGTGTTGAAGGTCGCTGAGGCGAAGTCGAAGGACGCAGGCCGAGGCATCGCCCGGGTGGACCCCGCGGTCATGGATGCATTAGGGTTGACGGCCGGGGACGTGGTGCAGATAGAGGGGAAGAAGAAGACCGTTGCCATTGTCTGGCCGGGATATCCCGAGGATGCGAACAGGGGCCTCGTTCGGATGGACGGGACCACTCGGAGGAACGCCCAGGCGAGCATCGACGAGAAGATCGCCATCAAGAAGGTAGGGGTCAAGGAGGCGCAGAAGATCGCCTTCGCTCCTACAGAGCCGCTGAGGATCATGGGAGGGGAGGAGTACCTCAGTCAGGCGCTCGAGGGTCGGGTGGTGACAAGAGGGGATGTCATAGAGATCAATGTCATGGGAAGGAAGATCGATCTGATGGTCGTCTCGTATGCCCCCGCCGCCGACGCGATCATCGTTCACCGGAACACAGAGGTGAAGATAAGCGAGAAGCCGGCCAAGGAGAGCGTCCAGACCATTCCGAAGGTGACATACGAGGACATAGGCGGACTGAGCGACGAGGTGAAGAAGGTCAGGGAGATGATCGAGCTCCCGCTCAAGCATCCCGAGCTCTTCGATAGGCTCGGGGTGGAGGCGCCGAAAGGAGTCTTGCTCCACGGCCCTCCCGGCACCGGGAAGACCCTTCTCGCGAAAGCGGTGGCGGGCGAGACGAACGCAAACTTCGCCTCGATCGGGGGCCCGGAGATCATGAGCAAGTTCTACGGGGAGAGCGAGGAAAGGCTGAGGGAGATATTCAGGGAGGCGGAGGAGAACGCTCCCAGCATCATATTCATCGACGAGATCGATTCGATCGCCCCGAAGAGGGACGAGGTGACAGGCGAGACCGAGAGGAGGGTGGTGGCACAGCTGCTCGCCCTCATGGACGGCCTCGAGTCCAGGGGGAAGGTCGTCGTCATCGGAGCCACCAACAGGCCGAACGCGCTCGACCCTGCGATAAGGCGGCCAGGGAGGTTCGACAGGGAGATCGAGATCAACATTCCGAATCGGAATGGAAGACTGGAGATCATTCAGATCCACACGAGGGGGATGCCCCTGGACGAGGACGTGAGCCTGGAGAAGCTTGCGGATCTCACCCACGGCTACGCCGGGGCGGACCTCGCTGCGCTCTGCAAGGAGGCGGCGATGCACTCCCTGAGGAGGATACTGCCCGAGATCGACCTGGAGATGGAGAGCATCCCGGTCGAGATCCTGAACAAGATCAATGTGAAGAAGGACAACTTCTTCGCGGCCCTCAGGGAGATGCAGCCCTCGACCCTCCGAGAGGTGCTCATCGAGTCCCCGAACCTGAGATGGGAGGACATCGGGAACCTGGAGGAGGCGAAGAGGGAGCTGAAGGAGGCGGTGGAGTGGCCCCTGAGGTATGGGGCGCTGTTCGACCACATGGACGCCACGCCCCCGAAGGGCGTCCTTCTCTACGGCCCCCCGGGTACCGGGAAGACGATGCTCGCGAAGGCTGTCGCCACCGAGAGCGAGGCGAACTTCATCAACGTCAAGGGGCCGGAGTTCCTGAACAAGTGGGTCGGCGAGAGCGAGAAGGCTGTCCGGGAGACATTCAGGAAGGCGAGGCAGGCGGCCCCTTGCATCATCTTCATGGACGAAATAGACTCGATCGCCCCTACCCGTGGCGGGGATTTCGACTCCCATGTCACCGAGAGGGTCATCAGTCAACTGCTGACCGAGCTGGACGGTCTCGAGAGCCTCCACAATGTCGTCGTGATAGCGGCGACGAACAGGCCGGACATGATCGACCCCGCTCTCCTCAGGCCTGGCAGGTTCGATCGGCTCGTCAACGTTCCGACGCCGGACATCGAGGGTCGGAAGAAGATACTGGCGATCCATACGAGCAAGAAGCCGCTCGCAAAGGATGTGGACATCGACGAGCTGGCGAAGCGGACGCAGGGATACACGGGAGCAGACCTTGCAGCGATGGCCAACGAGGCTGTCATGCTCGCGATGCGCCAGATCGTCGCTAGGGGCGGAGAGGTGAACTCGGAGTCGCTCAAGGGCGAGAAGGTGAGCATGAAGCACTTCCTCGACGCCCTCGACAAGGTGAGGCCAATCTCCAGAACCGAGCTCTCGAAGTACGAGAAGATCGTGAAGGACTTCGAGTACGTGAGGTGATCGGATGAGGAGAAGGGATACGACATGGGACGATCTCTTCGGCGACTTCGAGAAGGAGCTCGAGGAGATGCGGAAGGGCATCGGGGATCTCATGGGGAAGTTCATTTCCGAAGATGAGCTCGCGACGCGTGAGCCCTTCATCTTCGGCTTCTCTGCCAGAACCGGCCCAGACGGTGCGTATCGCATAGAGCATCCCGAGTATGCCCCGGACCTGGAGGAGATGACGGGAAGGAAGGAGTCGCTCATTGATGTCATCGAAGAAGAGGGAAGGGTCAGGGTGCTGGTGGAGATGCCGGGCGTCAGGAAGGAGGAGATCAGTCTGAACGCGACCGAGGATGCGATCGACATCGGTGTCAAGAATCCTGAGAAGAAGCTCGGCAAGCGCATCGAGCTGCCCTGCGCGGTCCGGCCGGGCAGCGCCAAGGCAACCTACAAGAATGGGGTTCTCGAGGTTGTCCTGAAGAAGGTGAGGAAGACCGTCGGGAAGGCGATCAGGGTCGACTGACCTTCCCCCCTTCCTCATTTCCAGGCAACTGCTGCACCAGCGGCGGTTCGGAGGATCCTGGTGACAGGGAAGGATTATATAGAAGCTCAACTTGTTTAGAGGCGTGCGCAGGGAAGAACTCATCGAGGGCGTGAGGGACGCTCTGGCCCGGGCCGGTTTTTACGTGTCGAGGCCGATCGCGATGAGGAGCATCAGCTTCGACATCGTCGCGAGGAGGGACGACAAGCTCCTCATCGTGAAGGTCCTCAGCAACGTCGATGCCTTCTCGAAGGACAACGCGGAGGAGATGAAGGTCCTGGCCGAGGCCCT
>DYTM01000145.1 GCA_020725985.1 Methanomassiliicoccus sp. | reverse complement strand
TCGCCGAGATCACCCGCGCACTCAAGGGGAGCTCCGTCGTGGCTGTGGTCGATGTGAGGGGCATTCCGGCTCCGCAGATGCAGCAGATGAGGCAGCGCCTCCGCGGCAAGGCGGAGATGATGATGACCCGGAACACCCTGATGAGCATCGCTTTGGACGAGGCCGCGAAGGAGAAGCCGGGCCTCGAGTCGCTGAAGGATCTGCTCGCGGGCCAGTGCGCGATCGTCGCGACCAACATGAACGCCTTCAAGCTCTTCAGGGAGATGGAGGCGACGAAGAGCAAGGCCGCCGCCAAGCCCGGGGACGTTTCCCCCGAGGACATCGAGGTGAAGGAGGGCGAGACCCCGTTCAAGCCCGGCCCGATCGTCGGGGAGCTGCAGAAAGCGGGTATCCCAGCAGGGATAGAAGGCGGCAAGGTGGTCTTCAAGAAGGACAAGGTCCTCGTCAAGAAGGGGGAGAAGATACCGGAGGAGATCGCGAAGATCCTCCCGAGGCTCGATATCTACCCGATGACCGTGGGCCTCGATCTCAAGGCCGCGTTCGAGGAGGGGATCGTGTTCAAGAGGGAGGTCCTCCAGGTCCCGCCCGACTACTATCCGTCGATGATCGCCGCCGCGGCGAGGAACGCGTTGAGCCTTGGTGTTCACATCGCTTACTTCACACCCCAGACCATCGGGCCGCTGCTCTCGAAGGCGTACCGCGAGGCGTCCGCCGTCGGGATCGCAGCCGCATTCCCGACAGTAGATAACATCAAGGTCCTGCTGGCGAAGGCCGAAGCAAGCATGCTGGCCATAGCCTCCCGGATTCCGGGGTTCGAGGACGAGCGAGTCAAGCAGAGGCTGACGGCCGCTCCGGCACTGCAGCCCTCTGCGGAGCAAAAACCTGAGGAGCACAGGGAAGAGAAGAAAGAGGAGAAGGTCAGCGAGGAGGAAGCCGCAGCTGGCCTGAGTGCTCTGTTCGGATGAGTAAGGAGGTAATGAAATGGAATACATATACAGCGCAATGGTTCTTCACGCCGCTGGCAAGCCGGTCACCGAGGACTCGATCGCCGGTATCCTGAAGAGCGCTGGTGTCGAGCCCGACGCAGCGAGGATAAAGGCGTTGACAGCTTCCCTTGAGGGGATCAACATCGACGAGGCAATCGCCTCCGCGATGATGACGGCCGCCCCCGCCGCTGCGGCGGCGGCGCCGGCCGCTGGAGAGCCGAAGAAGGAAGAGAAGAAGAAAGAGGAGAAGAAGAAGGAAGAGGCGGTCAGCGAGGAAGAGGCCGCTGCCGGCCTGAGCGCTCTGTTCGGCTGAACGCCCCGGAGCGTCCTCCGCCGGCGACGACCGGGGGACCGGGCCGAGGCAGGTCCCGATCAGATGCGCTCGATGACCTGCGAAACCTCTCTTTCAAGCAGCGAGGCGATGTCCTTTTCCAGCCTCTCCCTCACTTCTTTCGGAACAATGGTCAGCCCCAGCTCCGCCCCGCACTTCGTGAGCTTCACCAGAGCGTAGGCCTCGTTGATCTTCGCGGTGACGATCTCGCCTATCGCTTCCCTGATCTCATTCTTGAGCGCGGGGTTCTCGTCGAGCTTCTGCCTGATGCGCTTCTTGATCTCGTCCTTGACCATGTCCCGGACCGCCTCGATGACGATGTCCTCGAAGTGCATGAAGCCGAGCTGGCCTTTGATCGCCGACTCCAATCCCTCTTCCTTCATGTGATCGATGAATCATGCCGCGCCGCGTATAACTAATTTTCACAGATCCTAAGGTTTTTGTTGAGAAGGACACGTTGGCAACTGGCGGAGCGCGGCGGAAGAAGATGCATACCCTGGACCGCCGAGCAGGGGGGCGGACCGAAGAAGCATTAAATAATGCTCAGCGGCTACTTTGGCCTGGTACTCATGAGGCTGAAGGATCTC
Organism: Methanomassiliicoccus sp.; assembly: GCA_020725985.1. Classification (GTDB taxonomy): domain Archaea; phylum Thermoplasmatota; class Thermoplasmata; order Methanomassiliicoccales; family JACIVX01; genus DYTM01. The sequence continues at coordinate 2,107 of DYTM01000145.1, read as the reverse complement.
TACAGGATGGCCGTCGAGACCGGTATCGAATCCGACCCTCGGACGAAGGAGGAGATCGCGGCGGATCTCAAGCGGCTCGAGGAGAAGTTCAAGAAGATGGAAGAGAAGGAGAAGAAGTGGTTTGACGACGACTCGCTCTGGAACCCGTACGCCGACACCAGGATTCTCGTCGGAGACCCGGAGCTGGAGATCCGGAGCGTGCTCTGGGGGATCGACATCACCCCCGCGGAGGTGCTGATCGCGGACCGGCTCAGGGAAAGGGGAAAGGAGGTGGACCTGATCATCGGCCACCATCCCCGGGGGAAGGCGATGGCGAACTTCTACGACGTCATGCATGTTCAGGAGATCATGCTGCAGCGCCTCGGCGTGCCGATAACTGTGGCGGAGGACATCCTGGCGCCGAGGATAAAGGAGGTTCAGCGGGGGGTGCACCCCTCTAACTTCAACCAGAGCGTCGACGCGTGCAAGCTGCTCGACCTTCCCCTCATGTGCGTCCATTCCCCGACCGACAACCTCGTCCAGAGACATCTGCAGATCCTCATGGACGACAAGAAGCCTGAAAGGGTGAAGGACGTCATGGACCTCCTCCTGGAAATTCCGGAATACGATTTTGCGGCCCGCCACAATGCCGGGCCGGACCTCTTCGTCGGGGACAAGAGCAGGCGGGCAGGGAAGATCGCGGTGAAGATGACTGGCGGGACCTCGGGCCCGAAGGAGATGTACGAGCAGCTCGTCCAGGCCGGGGTGGGCACCGTCATCTGCATGCACATCCCCGATCCGCACATAGAGGAGGCAAAGAAGCACCACATGAACATCGTCATCTCTGGCCACATGGCTTCGGACTCGCTCGGAATGAACATCCTCGGGGACAAGCTGGAGAGGGAAGGGATTTCGATCACCCCATTTTCGGGGTACGTGAGGGTGAAGAGAAGTTGAGGACCTACTCCCAGCCAGGATCGAGATCCAGGGTGTTCAAGGACGTCTCGAAGCTCTCATTCGATTACGTCCCGGAAAGGCTCGTGCACAGAGAGGCGCAGATGGAGAAGCTCTCGATGCTCTTCCGGCCAGTTCTTGAGGGGGGCGTCTCCCAGACCGCCTTCCTGATCGGGAGCGTCGGCACCGGAAAGACCGCTGCCTCGAAGCGCTTCTGCCTCGACCTGGTCAGGTCGGCGCAGGAGAGGGGGAGGGCGATGGATTTCATCGTCGTCAACTGCCGCCAGAGGAACACCGAGACGAGCGTTCTGCTCCGCCTCGTCTCCCACTTCGACGAGGGCTACCCCGACAGAGGCTTCTCCTCCGCCGAGATGCTCAGCTCGCTCAAGAGGCACTTGGAGAAGAGGAAGCTTCATCTCGTCGTGGTCCTTGACGAGGCGGACATCCTTCTGAAGAAGGGTGCCGGAGACCTAGTCTACCAGCTCTCCCGCTTCGACGAGGAGAAGGTCGGGGGCCGCGCCTCTCTATCCTTGATCCTTGTCTCGCAGAAGTACGTCCTTGACCTTCTCGATCCAGCATCCCTTTCAACCTTCAGGCGCGCGAACGCCGTCACCTTCGACAAGTACCGCTACGAGGAGCTGAGAGACATCGTCGCGGACAGGGTCAACCTGGCCTTCTATCCCAACACCGTGCGGGAGGACTCGGTCCGGCTCATAGCGGACATCTCGGCGGAATGGGGGGACGCGAGGTTCGCCATCGAGCTCCTGGAGCGGTCCGGGATGCTCGCGGAGGAGGAGGGTCTTCCGACCGTGATGCCGGAGCACGTGAGGGCGGCGAAGGCGCTCACCTACAGCGTCGTCACGGAGTCGAAGATCGAGGCGCTCGATACGCAGAGAAAGATCGTCCTGCTCGCCATCACCAGGGCGTTGAAGGATCAGGCCTATGTCACCACCGGGGACGTGGAGAAGGCGTACGCGGTGGCGGCGGAGGAGTACGGGGAGAGGTCGCGGGGCCACACGCAGTTCTGGGCCTACATACAGGATTTGGCGAACGAGGGGCTGATCGACGCGAAGGTCTCGAGCGATTCTGCCGGTGGAAGGACCACATGCATCTCCCTGCCGGACATCCCGGCGAAGGTCCTCAGGCAGAAGCTCGAGGAAATTCTCAGGGGCTA
>DYTM01000144.1 GCA_020725985.1 Methanomassiliicoccus sp. | reverse complement strand
GAGACCTCGAGCCTCTGGGAGGCAACGAGCTCAGGGTGAAGGACGAGCTCATCCCGATCGTCAAACTCGGCCCGGGCCAGGCGATTCTTGTCTACGCGTCCGCGCAGCTCGGAACGGCGAAGAAACATGCGAAGTTCCAGGTGACCAACGGCGTCGGGTACAAGTATTGCCCGACCGTGACGATCAACCACACGAAGTGTGACGACGGTGACGCATGCATCAAGGCCTGCCCGAGGGACGTCTTCGGGAAGAAGGACGACAAGACTATCGTCGTCGACGCCGACGCATGCACCCTCTGCATGGCCTGCGTCGAGGCTTGCTCCACCAAAGCGATCTTGGTCAAGGGGGACCCGACGAAGTTCGTTTTCGAGTTCGAGACTGACGGATCGCTCTCGGCGCAGAAGACGCTTCTCAAGGCCTTCGACATCATGGAGAAGAAGTTCGACGACTTCAAGGATCTCGTCTCCTCGCTTGAGAACTGAGAGCAGTCACATGAAGTCGGTCAGCTTGCACTTCTTCACTCTGTCATTCTCGAAGAGCGAGTTGATCGAGCCCTCGATGAGGGCGATCCTCTGGAGCGTGTAGGTCGGAAGCCCGAATTTCTCGCTGATTTCCTTGGTGATCTCGAGGTACTTCTTGACGCTCTTCTCGTGGACCGTCAGGGTGAGGCTGTTTCCGCAGTAGCACTTCCCCCGGAGCGGCATGCGGCGGTAGCTGGCGTTGCACTTCGTGCACCTGAGCTTCTGCCCGGAGAAGCTCTTCAGGTTGCCTATCATGTCCGGCAGGAAGTGGCGGGTGATGACCCTGTACACCACATCCGTCTCGTCCACCGCCCTGATCTTCTTCGCCAGCTCGAGCTGCGCATTCATCTTGTCGATCATCGTCTCCAGCGTCTTGTACGCCGACTCCCTCGGGCCGTCCGCGATGTCCTTCGTGTCGTGCGTGAACCCGAAGCCCTCGAACTGCAGCACCGATCCGATCCTCCCGCCGACGAGATCCATCGAGTCCTGCATCTCCTTCGGATGCCTGTACTCGGTCGTCGCCTGATAGAACTCGAGCGGGTACTCCCACCTGAGGTCGATGTTGTGCGCCTCCTTATCTATCTCGTTCGGGTCGAGGCGCGTCGTCAGCACCAGCGGCGCGTCCATTAGCCCCCCGCGCCGATCCGGGAGTAACGATCGGGAGAAGTTGATGAGCCCATCCAGAAGAAGGATGCAGCTGTCCTCGTCCCCGTCCGCATTCCGGCGCTTCGCGGCGTGGAAGAAAGGATGGCCGTACCCCACGCTCGCCTCCGCGAACCCGATGATGCGGCAGAGAACCCCGCCGGACGTGTGCGGGGCCAGTCCTATCGCCAACTGCCCGATCAGGTCCCCCTTGTGCGTTGCCTTGTAGTATGGGACGAGGCCATAGTGACGTTCCAGGAGATCGTCCAGGAAGCCCGCCACCTTGACGAGGTAGTCGCCGCATGACGACGAAGGTATGATGTCCTGGACCTTCAACTCGCACAGCTGGCCGTCGCTCGCAAGCTCGTTGCCGAACACGTCCTTGTGGTACCCCAGAGCCTTGGCCCTCTCGACGTCCAGGCCGATCTCCCCCGGCCGGAAGTGGGTGAGGGGGACGTCCGTCATGTCGTACCTGATCGTCCCGTCCTTGAAGACGTAGACATCATGCTTCGCCCTCAGTATCCCCTTCTCTATCGCCTCGGGGGTCTTGTTCTTCGATATCATCCCCTGGACGCCCTTTATCTCGAAGACTTCCTCCTCTTCCAGGCGGGCCATCGCCTGCTCCAGAATTTTCGACACGCATATCTTCTGGGGGGTGGGATCGTCGACCGCGACGGTATGGGAGCCGCACTCGCAAACGCACAGGAAGGTCGTCCTTCCGCATGCCCTGCACTGCCGGACCCCTGCCTCCACCTCCACGCTCTCATCCGCGGCCGCCTCCCGGACGAGTCTCTGAATGCCGCCGCTCTGGCCGAGGGGGAAAAGAACATGGGGAGGAGGTTTCATCTTCCGCTCCTTTGCCTTCTCCGGTCTCGCCATCCTCGCCCCGATGCGGGTGACGGCCCTCGGCCGCACCTGGATGCCCATCGCCTTCGACACCGCATCGATCGAATCGGAGCCGGCCAGGGCGGTGACCTCGACGATCTTCTCAACATCCCGGGAAAGACCGAGACCGGCGAGGAGCGCCTCCGCATATCTCTCGACGACGATCCATTCGCCCTCCATCCTGTGCAGGGCGCCGAGGTCCTCGAGCATTGACTTTGCGCCGCTATCCTTTGCCACGTACAAGCGGCCGTCTCTCCACAGACCCCCGCGGAGAAGGAAGGACCTCAGCCTCTGAAGCTCGTCCAGGGAGAGATCCGACCAGAAGAGGTTGAATTTCGGATGAAGCGGAACCGAGAACATCTTGGAAATCCTGACGGCCTCGCTGAAGTCGGGGTCGGCCCAGCCTGGCGGCAGTTCACCGCAGGCATTCTTGAGCTCCGCCCCGTACCACTCGGGCGAGTAGGCCGCAGGAACGAGCACGTGGTTGTTTTCGACGAACTCTCCGAACGATATTAGGATCTCCCCGACGTCGACGATCTCCTTGATACTATCCTTCACCTCCATGACCTCGGCCACGGCGTTCGTCTGCACCAGGTCCCCGTTGTTGAGGAGGAGGATCGGCCCCTCGATCGAATCGCACGGAGTGGCCGCGCCCGCCTTCCCCGGCCTCTCGAGCTTTATCTGGGTCCCGACGGCGATGAAGCCGTCCAAGGCGTGCATCGTCGCCGGGTTCAGGCCGATCGCGGCGAGACCGGTGGTCCGTCCCCGGCCGTATCTCAGCCGGAAGCCTCCGACCCTCGAGGGGTGGGCGAGGACTGGGCGGCCGGCCACTATGTCCTTCAGGTACTTGTAGTCCGGGGCCAGCTTCCCCTCGTCGGCCTCCTCCACCTTCTTCTTCTTGAGGTCGAGGTACTCGGTCATGAAGTCCCAGCCGTCGATTCCGAGGCGCCTGACGTGCTTCTGCACCTTCGGGGCTTTCTGGCAGAGACCCTCGGCGATGACCAGGCAGGCCCCTCCGCGGACGCGGTTGGTCTCGATCCTCGGCAGGTCCCTGTATCCGGATATCTCGACCTCCTCGGTCCCCTCGCCGTCGATGCACACGGGACAGTTCTTGACTATGAGCTCGATCTCCTCGTTCGAGGGCATATACTGGAGGTGCTGGCATTGCTTGTAGAGGGGGATCTCCTCCTTGAATCTCTGGACCTCCCCGTGGGTGGGGAGGTACCTCCCGATCCCGTGCTCCCTTCTGACCACATCTCCGATGAGCACGCTCATCGCCTGGCCGGTCCCGCCGGCCGACCGGACCGGCCCCGCGAAGGATATCGCGAGATACTCGCTTCCGTCGGAGTTGCGCCCGATCCTCACCCCCGCGATGCCCTCAAGCGGCGCGACAAGGATGCCCTCCGTGAGGACGGCCAGACCGGCCCTGATTGCCCGATCGATCGCCTCCTCCCTCGACCGGGCGGGGCGGTTGGCGATCTCCTTGGCGATGAGGAGGGAGACCTCCTCCCTGTCGTACCTTCGGCTGAGCTCCCTCACCCGCCTCGCAATCCCCTCCACGTTCCACGCGGACAGGAGCTTCTCCACCCTGGAGGCGAGGTCCTCGGCCTGAGGTATCTCGACGTAGGTCTCGGGATCCAATCCCCTGGCCCTCGCCCTCCTGGCCACGGCGTAGCAGCGATCCGCCTCGACCAGCAGATCCTCGAAATAGCTCTTCATCTCCTCGCTGCAAGCGACCTCGTGCATCCTCTCCCCGGCTCCCAAATCGCAAGGATGGTCTCAATCTATATACCTATCGAGCCTCCTCCGCATTCTTCTCTCCAGCGCGCAGGATCTCGACGATCTTCTCGACCAGTTCCGGCACGCCCTCCCCGGTCAGGGCGGAGATCTTCATTCTCTTGCTCTCGGTCCTGAGGAAGTCGACCTTGTTCTCCACCTCGTGGATGGGGATGTCTCTGAATGCCGTT
>DYTM01000143.1 GCA_020725985.1 Methanomassiliicoccus sp. | reverse complement strand
ATCGCGCCAAGGTAAGTCACCACCACCCTCCTCCTACGCGGCGTTCTCGGAGGGCTGTGCATCCTCATATTGGCAGCTGCAGTCCTCGTGGGATCGTATCCTTCGGAGGCCGCATTCGTCATCATGGTCGTCTCGGCGAGCACCTTCCTCGCGAGCCTCATTAGCGTCTTCCATGGGATGTTCAACGCGTTCGAGCGGATGCACTACAACCTCATCGTCCAGATCATCGAGCGCTCCTTCACCATCACGATTGCCATCGCACTCCTCCTCGCGGGCTTCGGTCTCGTTCAGGTGGTTCTCGTCATCTTCGCCGGGAGCATCCTCAGCTTCGTCGTCTCCTCGGCCATCTTCAGGACGAAGATTGCGAAGCCGAGTAGGGAAGTGACCCTGGGCGAAGCCAAGGACCAGCTCCGCCGGGCGCTTCACTACGCGACGACAAGCATCCTCCTCACTCTCCTGTACACGCTCAACACGGTCTTGGTCCAGGTCTGGGGTGGAAACGCTGCAGCGGCCTTCTACGGCATCGCGTACAATCTTGCCATTCCCCTTACCCTCCTGCACACCTTCTTCCTCGGCGCGATCTTCCCGATCACCTCCCAGATGTATGTCAAATCGTTCGAGACGTTGAAAATGATGCAGCAGAAGGCGATGAAGTTCCTCTTCTTCTTCGGGCTGCCGATGACCGTTGGAGGGTTCCTGCTCGGCGGGAACATCATCCTCTTCCTCTACGGGGAGGAGTACGCCCCGGGAATAGCGGCATTCCAGCTCCTCGTCCTCGTTGTGGCGATCAAGAGCATAGGAGGGAACATCGGAAACATCCTGGCTGCGGCGAACCTCATGCGCCTGAACACCTACACGGTGGCCGTGGCTACGGTGGTGAATCTCGTCGGGTGCCTGATCTTCATTCCTCCCTACGGCCCCACGGGGGGCGCCGCCGCCTTCTTCCTTGCGAACCTTGCGATCGGCATCCTCCAGCTCTACTACCTCCGTACGAGGCTCTTCAAGGTCGACTACGGGGACGTTGTCCTCAAGATCGCGATAGCGACGGCGGTCATGGCGCTTGTCCTCGTCCTCGTCATGGACATGGTGCACGTCCTCGTCGCGATCGGGATCGGCGCGGCGATCTACTTCGCCGTCTCCTTCCTCATAGGGGCGTTGGACAAAGGAGACAGGGACATCATCATGAAGGTCTTCAGGAAGTGATCCTCCCTTCTTCCTCTCGCTCCTCTTCTCAGTCCGAAGTCCGAAACGATTAAGTCCCCCCAGCCGAATAGAAACCCCCAGAAGGGATGATATGGCACTTGAACTCAGCTTGGCGGACAGGAAGGACGTCATAACGAAGGACGGAAGGAAAGTCGGCGTGCTCGTCGGGGCGAACGTGGACACGAAGACCTGGACAGTGATCACCTTGGTTGTGGAGGTCCTCAAGGACGTGATCGAGGACTTGAGCATCAAGAAGTCGGTCCTCAAGCTTCCGAGGATCAGTCTGAGGACCGATCTGGTCGGAGTGGTGGGGGATGTCGTTTCCCTGAACGTGGACCTCAAGACCCTGAAGGATCACGTCTGAGCGACGGAATCAGCCGATCACCAGCCCCACTGCGTACATGACGGCGATACCGAGCATCACCGCCAGGAAGCCGGAGAACCTCTTCTTCTCCTCGTGGAACGATTCCGGCAGGAGATCGTACATCCCCACATAGAGGAAGGTCCCCGCTGCCAGAGCGAGCGGGACGCCGAGCTCGATGCCGGACATGCGATCGATGGCCAGGACCGCCGCCCAGGCCCCGAGGGGTTTCATCAACGATAATGCTCCGACATAGGCAAGGGTCTTCTTCCTTTCGAAGCCTGCGAGTCGGAAGACGGTCGAGAGGGAAAAGAGCTCGACGCTCTCGTGCGCCATGATCGCCAGGAAGACTATCACTCCCAGCTCCGGTTCGATGAGAACCGCCACCCCGAGCCCCACGCCAGCGATGATCGAGTGGACGACGAGCCCGACGAAAGCGCTGAAGCCGGTGAGAAGATGCTTGTGCTCGCACTCCTCCTGGCACTCCTCACGGTGCCCGTAGAAGATGACCCTCTCGGCAAGCAGGACCACCACGAAGCCGACGAGCACCAGGCCCAGGGCGCTGGTGACGCTCATCGACCCTATCGCGTCCGGGATCATGTGCAGGAAGGCAGCGCCGATGAAAACCCCGGCGCTGAAGGCGGTGAAGAGGTGAAGCTGGGTGGAGTTCCACCTCCCAACGAGCGGCAGGGCCCCGCCGACAATCGCCGCCGCGACTATGGCGACGGAGTAGATGAGGAGGAGAACGAGCGCGTCCAATGCCCAACCGTCCTAGGTTTCGCCGTACGGGGCGGATCGTTCATAAAGGTTTGTCCTTCTTCCGGAACACCATGAGATTTCGGGAAAGGATTAACTATCGTTCTGTCGAATGCTTGAAAGCATAGGAGATGAGCGACGTGTCCGCCGTACCGGTCGTCACGAGCCTCGACCCGATGGTCGAGTTCGCGAAGGAGGGGATAGTGAGCAAGACGTTCCTGGAGACGCCAGAGACGAAGATGGTTCTGTTCTGCATGGCGAAGGGGCAGAGCCTGTCGGAACACACCGCCAGCATGCCGGCCGCGATTCATGTTCTCAGGGGGAAGGCGGTCGTCAGGCTGGGGGAGAAGGAATACGATGCCGCGGCAGGAACATGGATACACATGCCTGCGAACCTGGCGCACGCTGTCAACGCGCAGGAGGACTTCGTCTTCCTGCTGACGCTGTTCAAGCACGGAAAGAAATGAAGAAGGAAAGAGAAAGGGGAGAAAGGTAAGAGGTTTCCGAGCTCAAGCGTTCTGCATCTTGCCGATTCCCAGGTCGTTCACGGGATAACCGAGCGAGTCAATCTGGTAGATCTGCCAGCCGGTCGTCTGCCCGAGGTAGTTCGAGTACATCGTTATCTGGCCGCTCTGGGTGGCGATGAGGATGTCCGTCCTCGTGTTACCGTCCACATCCGCCGCCGCCATCTGGGTGATCGTCGTGCCGGAGACAGTGAAGACGAGCGCGCTCAGCGAGTATACGCCGCTCGATGTCTGTTCGGCGAAGTAGACCTTCGTGGGCGTTGCCACGGCAATGTCCCTTAGGCTGTTCCCTCCGAGGAATATGCCGGCGTAGACATCAACGCAGTCGTCGAGACTGCTGCTGTCCGCGATCACCTGAACCAGGTTCGGCAGAATGTCGCCGTTGACATTCAACCCGACCCAGACCTTGCCCTTGTTGTTCGTCTCACCCACCACGACCAGATCGTTCGAACCGTCCCCGTTCATGTCCGCAATGTCCAGCGACCTCGCGACAGTGCCTACCGCACCGCCTGTGGCAGTCGTCTTGATAGACATCTGGAATATCTTGACGTAGTCGAGCGTCATCGCGCCTGATGCTCTGTTCGTGTCAACGACCCTGATGTAGACTGTCCCGGACACGCCCGCCGGGATTCCAGCGGTGTACTGCGTCGCGGTACCAGAGTTCACCGTCGCGGCGGCCATCGTGGTGAAGGTTGTGTTGTCGGTCGAGTACGCGAACTCGAAGTTATCCTCCCCGGAGGATCTCAGCGCGTACAGCTGGAAGGTGTGGGATGTGCCTGGAGTGAGCTGGACGGTCCACTTGTGCTCGAGCTTCTCCCCGGTCTTCCAGGTGACGTTCAGTATCCAGTAGTCGAAGTCGACGACCGACGGATCGTCCTGGAAGTATGTGTTGTAGAAGCTCACCTTCAGTCCGATCAGCTGGCTGGCCCACTGGAAGCTGCCGGTGAGGTCGTACTCGTCCTCGATCCAGAAGCCCGGTCCGCCAGAGTCCCTGATCTGTATCATGTTGTTTGTCGGGTCTCCAGCTCCACTACCCCACTGGATGTAGTCAGTGCCGTTGTATCTGTAGGTCTGGTACCTCACCTTGAACTTGAGGCTCTCAATCTGAACGTCATCGATCAGTCCCGTGGGGTCCCATCCGTTGATGTACGCCGTTTGACCATAGATGACTGTGTAGAGCTCGCCGTCGTTCGGC
>DYTM01000142.1 GCA_020725985.1 Methanomassiliicoccus sp. | reverse complement strand
TCGCAGGGGACGTTGTCCACCTTGACGCTAGCGCCGGCGCTTTGGGGATTTCTGCCGCTGATCGGAAACCGACGCTCCTGCATCGCCGTGAGAATGTATCGCTGGAGATGTCCCAGGTGGGGAAGCTCATCGAGGAACAGAACGCCCTCGTGCGCCTCGTGGATCGCCCCCGGGATGACGCGGTCGTAGGGCTGCGTCCCGAGGGTGGGATGACCGCCGTAGGGGTCGTGCCTTACGTCCCCCAGAAGCTCCGTCTCGCTCGCCCCCGTGGCGAGGACGAACGGGTTCCTTTCCAGAGGCACGAGAATCTTCCGGGGGCTGATCTTCTCAAACTCCCTACGCTTCTCGAGAGCCTCCTGGTCGAGCACACGGATCATCTCTCCGCAGCGCTCGAATACCACAACCTCTTCCTTACCGAATCGTTTCCGCGTCGTCGTCACCCGATCGTTGTGACCGGGAAACCCGGGCATGCCCGCTGCGCCGATCGTCGCCTCGAAAATACCTCCAATGAGGTCCCCGAAGGGATTGCTGCCTGCGCCTTCCCCGGCCTTGGGCCGCTGGCATTTGGGGCAGAACCTCTCCTTCGGAGAGGAATAGGAGCCACAGTTCTTGCATCTGTAGCCGAGCCTCTCGGCCACGTTGATCGGCGAATTCTTCGGGTCGATGAGCTCGCCCTCGGCGAACTCCTTCGATTCTACCTCCCTGCGGACCTCATCCGCCTTCTTCACCTCGACCGAGGGTCTTTCGGGATTCTCTGGATTGTGCACGACCCGGATTTCTTCACCCGGCCGCTGAAGGTGGAGGGCGAGCGCCTGGGCGATCATCGACTTGCCGGTCCCGGGGGGACCGACGAGCAGAAGATGTCTCCGCTGCTTCGCCGCGATCCGCGAGAGGGTCACAGCCTCATCCTGGCCGATGACTCTCATCAGCGGATCATTTGGAATCGCGATGTCAACCGTGGACTCGATCGAGCCCAGATCGGGCTCCCGCCTCAGGTCCACCTTCTCCTCTTTCATCAGCTCAAGTCTTCCTTCGTCCAGATCTCGACCGAAGCCGGCTGCTTCGTCACGTTCCCCATCTTGGTGCCGACGACCGTCGCGATCTTCTTCTCTGCTGCCAGATCAAGGATTCTCTGCGTTATCACGCCGTCGAAGACGACCGCGGCAACGTCCTTCGTGTCGTCCTTCAGCACGTTGACGAGCTCTTTACTCGGGACCTCCTTCACGACCGCGCCCTTGTTGTTCACAAGGCGGGCGTTCAATGAGGACGAGAGCTCGGAAAGCATGGTCTTGTACTTCTGCTGAGCGGGGGAGAACCTCTTGCCGCCGTGTTGCGGCGGTCTCTTCTCCTCATGTTCCTCTCGCTCCGCCCCCGTCTCGACCCTATCGGTCTTCTCCACTCTCTCCATCTTCTCGAACTTCTCGAGGCGCTCGGTCTTCTCGGTGCTGTGACCGACATTGTTGGACTGAGCCGCCTCACCGCCCAAGCCGTACATCTCGATGAACTGCTCCCCGGGAATCTTGTTCCGGAGGCACTTCGTTATCTGCTTCTGGGTGAGCTCCTCTACCTCTTGCCCTCTCGGCGCACGGGTCACGAAATCGACCTCGGCCACCTGGAACAGCTCTCTCAGGATCAGTTCCCCACCCCGGTCTCCGTCCACAAAGGCGGTGATGATCCTTTCCCTCGAAAGATCGCTGATTGTCTTGGGGATGTTCGTTCCCTCGACGGCAATGGCGTTCTTGATGCCCGCTCTGAGAAGGTTCAGCACATCTGATCTACCCTCGACGATGATGACCGCGTCCGACTCCGGCACGTTCGGGCCGGCCGGAAGCCTGTCCTTTCCGAAGTAAATGACCTCCTCGGACTGGACGGACTGTCGGACACTCTCAGTCAAATCGATGCCGGTGTTCTTCGACTGCTTTACCAGGTCAGCAAGGAGTTCCCTCGCCCTGTCGATGATCTTCGCCCTCTTCGTTATCCGCACGTCCTCGATTGATTCAACATTGATCTTGGCCTTGCACGGCCCCACCCTGTCTATCGTCTCCAATGCCGACGCTAGGATGACGGTCTCGACCTGGTCGAGACTTGAAGGTATGAGAACCTCTCCTTCGGACTTGCCCTGCTTCGAGCCCACCTCGACCTCAATGCGGCCGATTCTGCCACTTTTCTGCAGATCGCGCAGGTCGAGCTCGTCGCCCAGCAGACCCTCGGTCTGCCCGAAAATCGCACCAACCACGTCAGGCTTCTCGACGATGCCGTCTGCCTGGAGCCTCGCCTTGACCAGATACTTGGTGGTGCTGGGATCTATGTTCATTTCGTTTCACCTCTTGTTTCAGGGAAAAACAGCTGCCCAGACCTCTACGACGCTCTACCCATCGGCTGCGTGGGCCCCGGCACCTCTGTGCGGACCCACCCAGGCTAACCATTCGCTAAGGTATCCTTCGCAAGGATAAGATGAATGGATGATAGTGATCATGACATTCGACAGGTCTTTGCCTGTTTTTCCAGTCCCTCTACTGCGTATTGGTATTTAAATAGTTTTCGCCCTGATTCGCCTCGAAGGTGGAAAGGGCTCCTGGAATCGAGGAAAGGAATCAGTCCCTTCGGAATGCCGAGCCTTGGAGACGAAAGGTTCACTCCCCGCATTCCGAGGAATGCCTCTCATCCGCCCGAGGCCACCCTAATGACCCTTATGGTATCCCCGTCCCTCAGGCGCTCGGTGATGGGTATTGGCATATTGTTTCGGACGACAATGTGGGCATCGGGCAGGAGACTGAGGGAGCGGATCGCCTCCTCGACCGTTGCACTATCTCGAAGAGAAACGACCTTGAGATCGTTCCCCAGTTCGACCCTGATTATCATCGTTCCCTCCATTTTGTGCCGGCCGTCGGAGCATCGGGAATGGTCTGCTTAATCATTTCGATTGATGACATCACTCAATCCCAGTCAGGTGTCTATCCAACTCTAAAGGTAAAAATAGAGGAATGACATTGGCACCATTGACGCCGAGGTAGCCTAGCCCGGCAAGGCGGTAGCCTCGAAAGTCCTCAGGGGACAGAGTGAGCTACTGGCGGTTCACGCCTCGGGAGTTCAAATCTCCTCCTCGGCGCTTCAACTCCCGAATCACGTGATCGATTCATCCCTACACAATTCCTTCGTAGTACCCAGGCCCGAGCAGATCCTCTTGGACCTTGAATGAGAAGTCCTCGTTCTGCCTGTGGAAGTCGGGACCGAATTTCTTGAGGGTGAACTCCTCGAACTTCCGATATATGGCTTCGTCCTGCTCCAGGGAAAGGAGTTCCTCGATTCTCGGGAATACGGAGTTCTCCTCGTGCTGAACGTGAGTCTGAACATGTTTCACCAGGAGGAGGGCCTGTTTGTCGAAGACCGGCTCGTTGAACGCCGTCCTCTCCACCTCGAGTTGAAGCGATCCGATGATCCTTCTCGCTTTTCGATGGTCAGAAAGCAATCTCTTGACCTCCGTCTCAAGTGTTCCGTCGGCCTCGGAGGCGAAGGGGAATATGAATCTCTCCTCCTTCTTGTGATGGAATCTGTCCATATACTTGTCCAGGAATTCGACGATTTGCACGACCTGATCCCGGTGCTTTCCGGTTGCCTGCCGTTTGATGACTTCCCCGAGGACATCGATCACCTGTCTGATCACTCCGTGCTCAAAGGAGAGAAGCGCAACCGTGACCCGCATCGATGATTACGAGCTTCTGGAAGATATGTATACCTTTCTCTTCAATAGTCATGAGGGAATTCTCGCGAGGGCGAGGGGGGAATGACGAAGGTCTTATTAGACGCAAAGGGAGTCTAGCCGCAGTCAATCGGGATGGGTGATCATGGAAGACTACCTCGAATTGGCAATCGATCTGGCGTTGAGTCAAGGCGCGTCCTATACTGAGGCACGATATCAATTGGATCGGTACGAGTCGAACCTCCTCAAGAACGGCGTGCCGGAGGTCACCTCCTTCGAGACGAAGAAGGGGATTGCGGTCACGGTCGTCGTGGATGGGGCACTCGCATTCGGAGCGACCA
>DYTM01000141.1 GCA_020725985.1 Methanomassiliicoccus sp. | reverse complement strand
AACCTCAGACCCTGCCACGAGGCGGCTCTCCAGATATTTGCTCTTCAAGCTGCGGGCCATCTCCCCGTCGAGCTGCGCGCATGTGAACTCTATCGCGCGCTCAAGGTTCGGGTTCAGTTTCAGTGCCATCGTCAGGTAACTCATGAGAGTCGGGGCCTCGCCGACCGCCTTCAACTTCCGCGCGTCGGGCGACTGTTTCAAAAAATTACAGCCCAATCGAATCTTCAAGCCAGCCCCTCCACTTGTTCAAAACCTTCCTGTGAAATACCCTGCCTCGCCCGAGTTCCTCCTCGAAAAACCCGCGCCACGCCAAATTCGACCTCACCACGAACTCGGACTCCAGCAAATCCTGCCTTTTTCTCTCTCTGGCCGTTTCGACAAGAATCCTGTAAATCTCGGACCTGAGCCATAGATTTCTGAAAATCTCGTCATGCCTCATCGACCACTTCCTTGCGATATTTTCAATGAGCTCGGAACTCCTGATCGCCTTCGTCGGCCTTATCTCGCCCTTCCCGTAATCGTATGCAAAAAGGTCCGTGAAGCCCCCCTCGGCTGTCGGGTCCTTCCTCCACTTTTTCCTGACCTCGGTCACTTGGAGCAGCTTCCTGGCGCGAGCCATCCCGCCTTTCAATCGTATCGGTGCCGCGACAGCAATCACGTCAGTCGCCTTGAAAGAGCTCGGGTGGATGCCCAAATCGTAAACAACCCTCTCGAAGACGTCGCGGGCAGTCGCGCCGTGAATCGTCCCCATGACTGAGTTTCCCGCCATCCCGACCCTCATCGCCTCGTAAAGTGTCCTGGCCTCGTTGCCCCTCACCTCCCCAATCACGAGCACGGATTCACCCAACCTGAGCGCGGCCTTGAGGGCGTCCTCTGCCCTTAGTTCGACGTCAGTGGATGAGACTGTCGACTGGACGTGGAGGGACTGGACCTTGAAGCCGAGCTTTCGCAAGCACTCGACCGGGATCTCGGAAGTGTCCTCGACCGTGATTATCCTGCGGCGCGGCAGGAGCTCCAGCATCAGGCTGACGAGTAGCGAGGTCTTCCCGGCGCCCCTGCTGCCTGTCAGGAGTATGGAAGAGTTCGCGTCGACGAGAAGACTGAGGAATCCCGCCGCGGCAGGCGTCATGAACCGGGCATTGACGAACTGCGCCAGAGTCCAAGGCGTCGGCTTGTGCCTCCTGATTGCCATCGCGACCCCCTGCGCGCTGAGAGGGGGACCGACGACCGCTAGCCTCGCATCGGAAAGGTTCATGTCCAGCACCGGGTCCGCCTCCGAGAACGGCCTCCCGCTCATCGCCCTGAACTTCGAGACGAGAGAGTCGACGTCGCTCTGCGTCAGGAACACGTTTGTCGTGCACTCCTCGTGGTCGCGGTGCTGTATGTGGAGCGGACTCCTACCGACAGGCGAGTCCAAGTAGACGTCCTGGACGCGCTCATCCGCCAGAATAATGTCGATCAGGCCGAGCCCCACAGTGAACCGCGTCAGGTACTTCGAAAGCAACCTCACTTCCTCCTTTGTGACGCCGAATTTTCCATTCGAGACCAAGTCGGCCATCGCGTCCTCAATCCTCCTCTCGACGAGGGCCCTGGAGTGCGGGTTCTCCGAATCAAGCTCGGGCGGGTCCTCGAGGAGTGCTTTCCGCGCCGATTGCATGAGCTCGACCTGCTCCTGTGGGAGATGGTACTCTGGCGGAATGACGAAGTAAATGTTTTGTAGCCTCTCGCGGTCCCTGTATATCCTAACGGCGGCCTCATCAACCTCGTAAGCGTCGATCAGCTCAAGCTTGTCCAAAACGTCGAGCTGGAGGCGGGAAGTCAGGAAGCATGGGCGCATGAGCGGCTTGAAAACTCCCGCGTAGCCGTCCTTGCATTTGGAGTTCTTCAGAATCCTGCAGTTTTCGATCGAGTTGACGAGCGGCGATAACGTCGTATCCAAGAAATATTCCCTGCAGCTGGAGCATTTTTTGCCTCCGTGCCCCTTCTTTGCCGATATCTCGTGATAGAATTCCTTGAGTTTGCGGAGCGCGGCGGGCGGGTCCGTGCCGAGGTCGACGAAAATCCGCTCGAGCCTCGACTTCCGGGAAATCGCGCACCTTGTGCATTCCTTCGGCGTCAGGTTCATGAATGCCCACCTCCTGTTCTCCCGCAGGATGTCCGCGACCTCCTTCAGCGCTTCGAGACCGTCTCCCCTGTATTCGCGCTCGTAAACGTCGGCGAGCACCACCCCTTGGACAGCCGGGTTCTTCACCAGCGCTTCGAGCAGGTCCTTCAGGCAATCCGGCGAGCTTTCGGCCGATGCCCCCTTCGAACAGCCTGCGCACGAAATCCTGAGGACCCGCTCCTCGCCAACCGTGACGACTTTTCGATCGGGGCTCATCTTTTTGCCTCCTCGGAAATCGATTTCACGAACGCGAGGAGGTCTGATTCAAGGCTGGCCATGCGCCCCTCCAAAGCCTGAATCCTCTGTTTCAGGACCGCGAAATCCATCAGAAGCTTGTTTAACTTTCGCCCTTGCTCGGCGAGTACTGTCCTTTCGTCACCACGCAATTTTGCCACCGGACCTCACCTCCTGAATTTCCACGAGAAGCTGTGCGAGCCTCCTGAGGCTTGCCGAGGCGTCGCGGTCTTTCAAATCCCGCCTGGAAGTGGGATGGGAGACCAAAACTGCCCATGTCCTCTCGCTTATCGCCCCGGCCTCGTGGAGCTCCTTGAAGAGCCGCTCCGGGTCGACCTCCCCGAGCTTCCAGAGGTTGGCCCTCAGCAGGGCTTTCGACAAAAAATCGCGCTCGGCCAGAATGAACTCCTGAAGCCCTAACAACTCGTCCTTGAAGTTCTCAAAGTCCCTCTTGGCTAGCCTCCTCCAGTCGTCTGCGAGGGGGCCGTTCGCGGCGGAAACCGACCTTATGAATTTGGACGCCGCGTTGTTCAGCAAAAACGTGATTTTTTTAAGGCGATTGGCGCGCCTCTTGTCCGATCTCGCCGCTATCTCAAAATCCTTGAGCAACTCCGCTAACTCACTCCAAGATTTCTTGGCTGCTGAGAACCTGTCGTGCCGGAGCTTCAGAATTTCGTCGATCAGAGCCAGAGCCCTTTCATCAGACTTGTTTTCCTTCAATTTCCTTCAACCTCCGCTCCACATATTCCAATTTTTCCGCCTTTTCGCGGCCCTTGGAAACTCTCCGCGCAAGCTCGTTCTTTATCGTCTGAAGGGCTTCTACCTCGGCCATCAGGAGGAGTTTCTTCAGGGGCGGCCTATTCGATTTTGGCGCTCGATAGTGCACGGCGACGGCTAGTGTTACGTGCCAGACCGCCGCAAAGGCGACAACAAAGGGTAACGCGCTCATCCACTCGCCGGGGATTTGAGCGGAGGATGCTTAAAAAGGATGAAATTGGGGGTTTTCGGAGTTTAATAGAATCTGGGGTAACTTGAAAGCCTTGATTGGACGAAAAGGAGCGCGCGTATTGTTCGATAAGAATTAAAGATATCTGGGCGGCTCGCTTACGCTGTGGCCGAAACTTCCGGGGCTTCGCCTAGCGCTTTGCCCCGTGACCGCTTGGAGAATTCGAGAACCGTGACTCCGATGACCTCTCCTTTCCTGTATCTGATCACTACGTCGTTGCCGGTGAGCTCGGAATCGTCAGCCTCCTGAACCTTTCCGAAACTGATGTAAAGGATGTCCTGCTCTTCGTCGTGGAAAACGTTCACGTCCTCAACATTTTTTATTCTCGCTTCCATAACACGACCCTCCTTCTGATCGTCTTTTCGACGTTCGATACTATAAATGCCGTTTTTACCCTTCCTCCCTCATCATAAGGCACCATCAACCAACGTCCCGTAAAAGATCCGTCTTCAATCTTCCTAGCGGCTATGTTTTCGGCATATCTCCCGGCAAACACAAAATCCGGTGACGAAACCGCAAGTGAAATATTGTGCTTCAAATCGCGTACTTTCGCCGCTTCGGGGTGTCGTTTCAAAACATGTTTTATTATCGATGAGTGCAAAACAACCTCGTTTCCGAAGACGGATTTTATCGTTCTCAGTTCATTCCCGCCACTGCT
>DYTM01000140.1:3408-4096 GCA_020725985.1 Methanomassiliicoccus sp. | reverse complement strand
GCCGGCCATCAAACCGATCGGAGTGAGATGTGTTTTCGAGCTCCATGAGGCCCTCCAGATTCCAATCATAGGCGCAGGAGGAGTCGAGAACTGGAAGGATGCGCTCGAGTACCTATTGGCCGGTGCCAGCGCGGTCCAGATAGGTAGCGGGCTGGCCAGGAAGGGTCTGGGGGTGTTTCGGGGCGTTTGCGAAGGCCTCGAGCGATATCTCGCCCGGGACAGATTCGCCAGCATTGGAGAGGTGGTGGGGGCGGCGCATGACCGGACCTGAAATCGTTCGGGTGAACGCGATCGAGGACGAGGCGGAGGGGGTGAGGACCATCCGGTTCCGTCTCAGACGCCGCTGCTCCCCTGGGCAGTTCGTCATGATCTGGTTGCCCGGGATAGACGAGATCCCGATGTCCCTCTCCTACGTGGAAGGTATCAAAGGGGTGACTGTCAAGGTGGTCGGGGAGGCCACCAGATCCCTCTCATCCGTCAAGGTCGGAGACGAACTGGGGGTGAGGGGACCGTACGGTCGAGGATTCAGGATAACCGGCAACAAGGTTCTGGTCATCGGGGGAGGGAACGGAATGGCCTCATTGATGCCGGCAGCCGAGGCCGCTCGGAACGGAAGGGAGGTTGACATAGGTCTCGGGGCGAGGACCCGTTCGGAGCTGGTCTTCGAGAATAGGGCGAGAGTGTGCTC
>DYTM01000140.1:0-3398 GCA_020725985.1 Methanomassiliicoccus sp. | reverse complement strand
AGTGGAGATATCGACAGACGACGGGAGCAAGGGGATGAAAGGCACGGCGGTGGATCTCGCCACCTCGATGATCGACAAGAAGCGGTACGACCTCATGCTGGCCTGCGGGCCCGAACCAATGCTTCATCTCCTCCTCAGCCTATGCTTCGAAAGGGGTATCGACTGCCAGTTCTCGATCGAGCGGTTCATGAAATGCGGGATAGGGCTTTGCGGATCCTGCGCTGTCGACGGGAAAAGGGTGTGCTCAGACGGCCCGGTCTTCTCAAAAGCCGAGCTCATGGCAATGGCCGAGTTCGGCAGGGTCAAGAGGAACGAGGCCGGAGCCCGGATCAGCGTCTAGTCGCGTTCGGTCCCAGAGTCTCGGCAACGATGCTCTCAAACTCCCTGTCGCTCACCCTTCCCTTTCTCTCGCCCAGCGACTTCACCGCCAGCAGTATCCTGCATACCTGCTCCTCAGTCGCCTCGGCGTTCAGGTCGGCAAGCCTCCTCTTGATGTAGGTCACTCCAGTGTGCTTCCCCATTCGGAGCTGCCTTCGGTTTCCGACCGCCTCCGGCGGTATGCACTCGTAGGTGAGGGGGCAGTTGAGGACAGCCGCCACGTGTATCCCCGACTCGTGCGAGAATGCGTTTTCACCAACAAGGGGATGGTTTCTCGATAGCTGACATTGCGAGAACCTCGACACCATGTCCGATACCTCCTTCAGCCTCGTGCAGTCGATTCCCATATCGATTCCGTAGAGGAACATCATCGCCGCCGCGAACTGCTCCAGTGGGACATTCCCTGACCTTTCCCCGATGCCGTTGACTGTCGTCGTCACCGCGGTCGCGCCGCTTCGGACTGCCGCGAGCGCATTCGCGAGGGCGAGGCCGAAATCGTTGTGCAGGTGGATCGAAACTGGAGTGGTGTGCTTTGACACGATGGTCGAGACAAGGGATGAAATCCCCTCGGGGGAGGCGCATCCGACAGTATCGGTCACGCCGAGCCGGACCGCCCCGGCACTATCCGCGACCTTGTAGAACTCGAGGAGAAAATCAAGATCGGTCCTCGTGCTGTCCTCCGAGCTGAGGCTGGCCCTCACCCCTCTCTCCCTGTAGTAGTCGAGCGCCTCAGCAATCATCTCGAGAACCTCCTCCCTCGTCTTCTTCAGCTTGTACTTGAGATGGAGGTCGGAGGTGCCGACAAAAAGCAGGAGCATATCGACTCCGCAATCAACGGCGATATCGATGTCTCCCTTTGTGATCCTCGCAAGGGCGAGTATCTCGGCGTCGAGGCCGATCGAGGCTATCTCCTTGATCGTGCCGGCCTCGTTTTCCGAGACCGCGGGGAACCCCGCCTCAATCTGGGGTACGCGGATCGCGTCGAGAAGTCTGGCGATAGCTATCTTCTGGTCCCTGCTGAAAGCCACGCCTGGCATCTGCTCCCCGTCTCTGAGGGTGGAATCGTAGATCGTCACTTTCGGGAGCTCGAGTTTCTTGTTATAGGGGCTGAGAGGCGGGAAATCCATGACCCCAGAATCCCATGCGTCCGATTTCTACCTTTTGCTGACATCTTCGGAATACAGGCAGAGAAAGAAGGCAGTGTCGGGGTCGAGGCGAAGCGTAATGAAAGCCCTCGTCCATTGTCCCGATCGTGAAGAAGGAAGAGGAGAATCCCAACTTCATCAGGGTCGTTCACGGAAGCATGACGATCAACGTTCCGAAGCGGGTATTCAAAGGCAGTTCCTCCGTCTTCGATGAGAATGAGGCCACCCTCTTCGGGAAAATCCTAATGAGGCGATATCCATGGCTCTCGTCGAGCGCGGTCGACGTCATTCTTCAGGAGGCGAAGCGGGTCCAATCAGAGACCGTAGAGAGGACGAAGTCCGAGACGGAGAAGGCGAGGGAACTGATTGCCGCGGGAAGGTTCCCGGAGGCCCTGCGCAGGATGGAGAAGTCCCTGCGCAACGATCCAGATGATGCGGACGCCTGGTTCCTGAGAGGTGAAGCGCTATGCCGGATGGGGCGGACCGAGGAGGGACATCGATCGCCAGGGCGAGAGAGCTCTCTTCACCGAGGCAGGTCAAACGCCGCTCTCCCTCAGGATGGCGTTGACTGCATCCCCCACCTCCCTCACTGTCGCGCCCCAGGGGACGATGGCTGTCGGACCATCGAGTGTGAAGCCCTCTTTCACCTTGCAGCACTTCACGATTCTCAGGAGGCCGTCCTTCGGGGCGAGCTCCCTCGGGCACATGTTGACGCATTCGATCGGACGGCCGTAGTGGGAAAGGAAGATCCGTCGGGAGAGGTCACAGCCAATAAGGGTTGATTCGACCTGAATGGGAGGCGTCTCGTCAAGGAAGTGAACAGCCTTCTCGGAACTCAACCCCGAGGCCCGGCATGGGAACATAACGCCTCGAGTCCTCACGGTCCGGGCGAGCTCATTCAAATCGATGTTCTCGATCTCCGCCACCACGGGGAAGTCGATCAGTTCGGCGTCGATCGCCTTGTTCACCAAGACAGAGAGCTTGGAAGGGGCCGGGGGAACGACGTCCATCACCCTGAGCACCGTCGGGTGGTCATCTCTCACGAAGGAGACATGATTGAACATCCCGGACACGACGACCGTCTTTCCTCTGTGTTCGAGGCTGAGCTTCGCCATCTGGGATCGGTTCAGCACGTCCAGCGTCTCGTCTCGAAGGTAGATCGTGTCCTCTGGCAAGGAAAGGATGGAGGCGTTCCGGATCGGTCGGAACAGATCCTCGCCCTCCTCCTTCTCGACCGAGATGACTGCATGATCCGCTTCATTCCTGAGAATGATGTACTTCGTCCTCGTGTACGCCTTCTTCCCAATCGCTTCCTTCTCGATCCTTGAGCGCGTCAGGGGAAAATCCACCACCCTCACGGAGACATCCTTGCAGTGCTCGGGAATCATATGGATACCCCAAGCAACTGCCGCCGTTAAATCCCTTATGGGGAATGTGATGAGACGATTCGAGAAAACCGATCGCCGGGGAGACGCGAGTGCTCCTCCCTACCAGTCCCCTCGTATCCAGTTCCTCCAGGACACAAAGTAGATATAAGGACGAATGGTATTAGCCCAAAGCGCCGGGATGACAGAGCGGCCATGTGGCGGACTGCAGTCCCTTGGCGGGAATCCGCAGACTCGAGTTCAAATCTCGATCCCGGCTCCATTTCTCAGCCTCGGTGAACCTTTCTTATAGCATGGACGAGCTAGGTCCTCCGGATCAGAACACGGGGGCTGAGGAGGACATCCCTTGAAGCGAAGCAAGACGTTCGGTCTCGCAACCTGCACCTTCCTCGTCATTCTTCTTCTCTTGCCTTCCGCGTTCGCTCTACCCTTCGCGGATGTCGAGGGCCAGTACTTGTCCTTGGAAGGTCTGGAGGCAGAGATGGTCCGA
>DYTM01000139.1:3796-4098 GCA_020725985.1 Methanomassiliicoccus sp. | reverse complement strand
CGCCTCTTGATCTCGGGCTTTCTCGCGACCGAGATGGAGTACTCCCCGGACTTGTAGTTCATGAAGGGGATGTACCCCTTCTCCCCAAGCTCCTTTCTCATCAGCTCGAAGTTCTGATCCAAGGTGTTGGGATCGGGGGTGACGAATATGGAGAGGGTGTCATGAGTGACTCTGACGTCGTAGATGGGGAAGTACTTCCCGATCACGGATTTGACGGCTTCTACCTCAGCAGCCAAGTCGGCCTGGACCATCGGAGCCCCTTATCTAGCTAGTCATATTAACTCTTTGCTAGCGCCCCCTTT
>DYTM01000139.1:0-3786 GCA_020725985.1 Methanomassiliicoccus sp. | reverse complement strand
CAGAAAAAAAGAATTATGCGGAAGGATATCTGACGGCGTGAACCGGTTCGCTCAGCTCTTCAGAATCGACAACTGCGTCATGGGGGTGGCGGGCCTCCTCATTGGCGCCTTCATCGCGGTCGGAGTGTCGATTGCTAGCTATTGGCTCGAGCTCCTCATCGCGTCCGGCATCGTCTTCACCTTCATCGCCGCGGGCAACTCCCTTAATGACTACATGGACAGGGAGGTGGACAGGAGGGCACACCCGGAACGGCCGATACCTTCCGGGAGGCTGTCCGAGATGGCTGCACTGAGGATCTCCTCCGTGCTTTTCGCCGTGTCTCTGGGCCTTTCCCTATTCCTCGACTTCCTATCGGTCCTCATAGTCACCTCGGCGATTGCTGTGATGGTTCTCTACGAACTCAGGCTGAAGAGGGAGGGACTAAGCGGAAACCTTTCCATCGCGTCGCTGACAGGGGCCCTCTTCCTTCTGGGAGGCGCGGTGGTGGACGGGATAGAGATGACCGTGGCGGTCGCGGCGATGGCTTTCCTCGCGACGCTGGGGAGGGAGATAGTCAAGGACATAGAGGACATGGGGGCGGACTTCGACCGCAGAACCCTTCCAAAAAGGATAGGGGCGAGGAGGGCCGGTCTCGTGGGGAGCGCGGCGTTCGTCATCGCGGTGGGGACGAGCTTCCAGCCTTTTCTCATGGGTTTCTTCGGCCTGGGTTACCTCCCGATTGTCCTCGTCGCCGATGGAATATTTATATACTGTTCCATTGTTCATTTCCGAAACCCGAGGAAGGGACAGAGATGGGCGAAGATCGGGATGGTGGTCGCTCTCATCGCGTTCCTGGTGGGTGCAATCCAATGAAGGTCAAGGAATATCTCATGGGGAGGATGAGCAGGGGGACGGTCCACATGACCCTCATCGACCCTGCCAAGCAGAGTCCCGACGCCGCCTGTGCGATGGCGGCGACCGCCGAAAGGCTCGGTACCGATGTGATCATGGTTGGCGGCTCCACGAACGTGACCCAGGAGAACCTCGACGCCACCGTCCTCGGGATCAAGAAGGAGTGCGGCCTTCCAGTCATATACTTCCCTTCCGGCGCCAATGCTATGTCCCGCCACTGCGACGCGATCTACTTCATAAGCATGCTGAACAGCAGGAACGTCAGGAACGTCATCCGGGAGCAGGTCAAGGGGGCGCCAATCGTGCGGAAGCTCGGACTGGAGGCGATCTCCATGGGCTACATCATCGTCGAGCCTGGGATGAAGGTCGGGGAGGTGGGCCAGGCTGACCCCATTCCCCGGAACAATCCGGATCTCGCCGTCGCCTATGCCCTGGCGGCTCAGTACATGGGGATGGATCTCGTCTACCTGGAGGCGGGGAGCGGGGCTCCTGAGCCTGTCCCCGAGCTCATGATCCGGGAGGTGAGGAAGAACCTCTCCATTCCTCTTATCGTGGGAGGGGGGATCCGGAGCCCGGAAGAGGCGAAGGCGGTCAGGATGGCTGGGGCAAACGCGATCGTCACAGGAACTGTGGTCGAAGAGGGCGAGTATGCGAAGCCCCTCGAGGGGATAATCAGGGCGATAAAGGACTAGATTCTGCGATTCCGGCCTGAGCCCCTTGGCGATGAAACAAGTCATGGCTGGCGAACCCGTCAAACCATCTTGATGAGCATCTCGTGTATCCGGGGATCCCTCGCCAGCTCGGGATGGAATGCAAGGGCAATCAGGTTGTCCTGTTTCGCCATGACCGCCATGTCGTCCCAGAAGGCCATCGGCTCGCATCCCCCCCACACACGTGTGATGACCGGGGCTCGGATAAACACCGCCGGGAAGGGTTCGTCCAGGCCCTTCACCCTGAGCCTGGCTTCGAACGACTCCCGCTGCCTCCCGAAGGCGTTCCGGTTGACCTGCATCTTAATGAGCCTCAGCAGCCTGGTGTCGGTCCTCTCCACCTCTGGATCCCCTTCCTCGGCGAGCAGGATGCAGCCGGCGCAGGTTCCCATGATCGGGACACCTTCCCTTCCCATCCTCACTATTCTGTCGAAGAGGCCGAACCGGACGAGAAGCCTCGATATCGTCGTGCTTTCCCCGCCAGGTATCACGAGGCAGTGAACGCTCTCTAGATCCTTCTCACGTCTGACCGTGACGGCCTTGCCTGACACGCCCAGCTTCTCGAACGCTGCATTCAGGATGCTCAGGTGCTCGGGGACCGCCCCCTGCACCGAAACGACGCCGGCCTTCATGACGGAAACCCCTACAGGCCCGCGGTCATCAAGAAGCTTTCGGAGGGGTCGGAATCCTTCTCCTATCAATCAGTCGTAGAGCTTGCGCCTGTCGACGATCGCGAGTGTCTTCGGTGCGAATTCCAGGCCCCCCGCCTCGATCATCTCGACGATCGGAGGCTCGAGCAGATCGTTATCGAGCCCCGACTTAATCTCGGGAAGCTGCCGGACCGCCCCCTCGATCCGCCTCTTCCCCTCCTCTCTGTCCCCCAGGAACTCCACTCTGAAGCGCAGTCTGTCCCTGTAACCGTCCCGCTCGATGAGGGTCTGGTAGTTCACGACCCCGGAGACACTCAACACGGCCTCGTCGAATAGCAGCGGATATACCTTCTCCCCGAATCCCACCTTGGTCATCATGTCCAGCCGGCCCCTGATCTTCCCCACCTTGCTAATCGTCCTGAGACCGCAGCCGCAGGGAGGATCTATGACAGACGAAAGGTCGTAGGCCCTGTATCGGATCAGGGGAGTGCCCTGGTAGTTCAGGCTGGTTATGACGAGCTCGCCGGCCTCCCTCGGCCCCACATGTTCGCCTGTCTCGGGGTCGATCGCTTCAACGAGGAAGTCCGCGTCGTTCACATGGAGGCCGTCCTGGGCATGGCACTCAATGGTCGTGGCGAGACCCATCTCGGTGAGACCGTACTGACTTAGGGCCTTGCAGCCCCATGCCTCCTCGATCTCGCGCCTCATCGCCTCGGGCAACGGTTCGGCGGAGAGGATGGCGGCCTTCATTCCGAAGGAACGGAGATCGTATCTTCCCCGGGCCAGGACTGTGACCCGATAGATGAAGGAGGTGAGGCCGATCATCATCGTCGTTCCGCTTTCCTTCATGATCCGCATCTGCTCGTCCACGTCGAGCATGTCGGCGATGACCGAGTGGAGACCCGCGATCTTGCAGGCGCCGTCGAGCATGTACCCGGGGTCCCACGATGCAATCGTCGGGAACATTATCTGGAGGGTGTCCTCTTCCTTCAATCCTACAGTCTTGAGCGCGGCGGAGATCGAATCGATGATGCGGAGAACGTCATCCCTCGTGAAGAATATCCTCTTTGTCAGGCCAGAGGTCCCCGAGGTGGTGAAGGCTCTCATGACCTTCCCCTGGGAGACGCACAGGAAATGGAACGGTTCCTTCGCCACCTCCGCCGGCTCGGTGAGCGGTATCTTCGTAAGGTCTTCGTACGACTTGATTTCCCGCGGGTCCACGTTGGCTTTCTTCAGAGCACTCTTGTAGTAGATGCTGTTCTCTCCAGTGTACCTCAGCTGCTCCCGAAACCTGTGGAGCTGATACTCCCGGAGATCCTCCCTCGTGACCTCGTCCAAGCGCGTCTTGCCGATGGCAAGTCTCAGCTCGGGGTCAGATCGGAAAGCGGTCTTCACCTGGCCATGTATCCATTCTTCCAGCGGGAACTCCGACGACTCCGAGATCCTCCTGGAGGAGAGCCGGCGCCGTGCGATCGCGATCTTCAATCTCTTGAGAGGGTCCAACATGTGGCTAATCGAAGTCGGCGTATTAATC
>DYTM01000138.1:2424-4202 GCA_020725985.1 Methanomassiliicoccus sp. | reverse complement strand
CTTCCACGGATGGACAACAACGCGAACCTGTTCGAGCCGAATCCAGTCGTGGAAGAGGTTCTCAAGAAATCGTCGGACTTTGATCTCAATCTCTACCCGACGACCTACTCGGACGATCTGAGAAGGGCGCTGGCCGAATTCTACGGCCTCGACATCGGCAGCTTCGTCGCCGGGAACGGCTCCGACGAGATGCTGGATGTGTGCTTCAAAGCCCTCCTCAACCTCGGGGAGAGCGTGGTGGTGCCCCACCCCACCTACGCACTGCACCCATTCTTCATCAAGGTGAACGGCGGGAGGATGGTCCAGGTCGATCTGGATGAGGAGTTCCAGCTCGACCCGGTTGCCATGAACTCGGCCGACGGAAAGGTTGGGCTCCTCAGCACCCCTAACATCACCACCGGGAACAGCTTCAGGCCGAAGGATGTGAAGGAGATCATAGAAGGACAGGAGAGGCCGGTCATCGTGGACGAGGCATACGGGGAGTTCTCGGATCACTCGTTCATCCCATTGGTCAACGAATACGAGAATCTCATCGTGACGAGGACCTTCTCCAAGGCGTATGGCCTCGCCGGCTTTCGGATAGGGTATGCCGTCTCGAATCCGACTCTCGCGAACGTCCTTCTCAGGGCGAAGACTCCCCTCAGCCTGAACATCCTGAGCGAGAGGGTCGCTATCGCCGCCCTCGCCCGCCAGGATTTCGTGGCGAAGACAGTGGAGGCGGTCAAGAGGGAAAGGGTGGCGTTGGCCGAGGGGCTGAGCTCCCTCGGATTCAAGGTCTTCCCCTCCGACACCAACTTCATCATGGCGAAGTCCCCGATCAGATCGGACAGGCTTGTCTCGGCCCTCGCCCAGAAGGGCATCCTCATCCGTGACTTCGGGAAGGTGAGGGGACTCGAGGACTGCGTCCGGACCACGGTCGGAACCAGGGAGATCAACAATCGCCTCCTCAAGAAGCTGAAGGAGGTGCTGGGCGAGTGCCGGTGAGCATCGCGCTTGCCGACTACGGCGTGGGGAACCTGCACAGCATCCGGAAGGCCCTCGAGAACTGCGGGGCCAGAGTGGCGGTGGTCGAGGACATGGGGGCGCTGCTCGAGGCGGAGTGCATCGTGTTCCCCGGCGTGGGAGCGTTCAGCAAGACGATGGAGAAGCTTCTGCCAATCAGGGAGGACATTGTCAGCCGGCTTGCCGACGGGGTGCCGTGCCTCGGCATCTGCATTGGGATGCAGATCATGTTCGACAGAAGCGAGGAGGGTTCCAGTCCCGGGCTCGGGTTCCTGGAGGGGGATGTGGTCCGTCTCAAGGCAAAGAAGATACCCCACATGGGATGGAACACCGTTGAGACGGCGGACGGCCTGTTCGAAGGAGTGGAATCGAAGCACTTCTACTTCGCCCACTCCTACTGCGGGGACCCTGCGGAGGATATCGTGATAGGGAGAACTGACTACTACTCGGAGTTCGCCTCCCTTGTCAAGAAGGGGAACACCTACGGCACCCAGTTCCACCCGGAGAAGAGCAGCTTCTCCGGGATGAAGTTCCTCGCCAACTTCGTCGCGTTCGCGGAGGAATGCCTTTGATCGTTCTTCCGGCCGTCGATATCCTCGACGGGAAGGCGGTCCAGCTTGTCGGAGGCACTCCCGGGACGGAGAGGGTTTCGATTCTGAACCCGACAGAAGTCGCCCTCGAGTGGGAGAGGAAAGGCGCTCCAGGAATACACATAGTGGACCTGGACGCGGCCCTGGGACGCGGGGACAACCTGCGAATCATCAAGGATATCCTCG
>DYTM01000138.1:0-2414 GCA_020725985.1 Methanomassiliicoccus sp. | reverse complement strand
CCGGCTCAGGTGGGAGGAGGCATCAGGTCTTCCGAGAAGGTCAGGGAGACTATCGCCGCGGGTGCAGAGCGGGTCGTCGTCGGAACCAGAGCCCTTACTGACCGAGAGTGGCTCAGGTCGATTGCGGAGGAAAACCCGAAAAGGGTCGTTCTGGCCGTGGACGTCAAGGGAGGGAAGGTGCAGATCAAGGGATGGCAACAGTCGGCGGCCATCACGATCGCGTCGATCCTCGACGAGATCAAGGACATGCCAATCGCCGCGGTGCTCCACACGAACGTCGATGTCGAGGGGAGGAACGAAGGGATAGACAAGGAGGAGATGGGGAGGTTCATAAGACAATGCCCATGCCCGGTCATCGCCTCGGGCGGAATAAAGAATATCGAGGACATCATTGTACTCAGGAATCTGGGCGCTTGGGCCGCAGTCGTCGGCATGGCGCTCTACACCGGCGGCATCGATCCGTCGGAGATATGGAGGAAGGGAAGGTGAGCGGAAGGAAGGCGAAGGTGAGCAGGAGGACCAGGGAAACGGAAGTGGAGATATCGCTTGTTCTGGACGGCACCGGCAAGGGGGAGGTCCGGTGCGAGGAGCAGTTCCTCAAGCACATGCTCGAGACCCTGGCTAAATACTCCTCCTTCGATTTCCAATTGAAGATCGAGGGGGATGACCCTCACCACATCGTCGAGGACGCGGCGATTGTTCTGGGGACAGCTATTAAGGAGGCTGTCGGAGATCGACCGATCGAAAGGGTCGCGCACGCGACCGTCCCCATGGACGACGCCCTCGTCACCTGCGCGGTGGACATGATCGACCGGCCATATGTCGACGTCGACTGCCCCGATGACCTCTATCTGCACTTCTTCAGGAGCTTCGCGATGTCCTCCGGGATCACGCTTCACATAGTCATCGAGAGGGGATTCGACGAGCACCACATCATTGAGGCCGCGTTCAAATCGCTCGGCCTATCGCTGAGGAAGGCCGTTGTCCCGCGGGCGTCAATCCTCAGCACCAAGGAGAAGCCCAGGATTAGGAGGGAATGAGGCTGCTGACCAAGAGAATCATTCCCTGCCTGGACGTCGTGGAGGAGGGCGTCGTCAAGGGAGTCAAGTTCAAGAATCTCAGAGGCGTCGGCTATCCCCCGGACATGGCGGCAGAGTACGAGCGGCAGGGGGCGGACGAGATCGTCTTCTTAGACATCTCCGCGAGCGTCAAGGGGAGAAAGACCCTCCTGGACATTGTGAAGAAGACCGCCGAGAAACTCTTCGTCCCTCTGACCGTCGGAGGGGGCATCCGCGGAAAGGAGGATATGAGGGACGCCCTGACGGCGGGGGCGGACAAGGTCTCGATCAACACCGTTGCCGTGCAGCACCCTGAGACCATCACGGCCTGCGCCGAGGACTTCGGAAGACAGTGCGTGGTGGTGGCGATAGACGCGAAGAGGGAGGGAGGCTCCTGGGTCGTGTACACACACGGCGGAAGGAGGAGGACGTCGGTGGATGCGATTGAGTGGGCGGTCCGGGCGCAGGCACTCGGCGCCGGGGAGATCCTTCTCACCAGCATGGATGCGGACGGAACTCAGGACGGATATGATATCGAGCTGACCGCCAAGGTGGCGGACACCGTGAACATTCCAGTCATCGCCTCCGGGGGCTGCGGCAGGCCGGAGCACATCCTCGAAGTCTTCGAAAGAACAAACGCGGACGCAGCCCTCGCCGCCTCGATATTCCACTACGGGCAGCACACGGTCGCGGAGGTCAAGGGCTATCTGAAGGAGAACGGAGTGGAGGTGAGATGACGTTCCCGTTCAAGCTCGACGAGAAAGGTCTGATACCGGTCATCGTCCAGGATGCGGAGACCAACGAGGTGCTCATGATGGCGTTCGCGAACGAGGAGGCGTACAGGAAGATGATCGAGACCGGGAGGACACACTTCTACAGCCGGTCGAGAGGGAAGCTGTGGATGAAGGGCGAGAGCTCGGGGAACGTGCAGGACATTGTGTCGATCCAGCTCGACTGCGACTCGGACACGCTCCTGGTGAGGGTGAAGCAGACCGGAAACGCATGCCATTTGGACAGGCCCTCGTGCTTCGCCGACCTCCTATACGGAGAACTAGGGGGAACGGCGGCGATCCTGCCAGAGCTGAGAAGGGTCATCAAGGACAGGAAGAACAACCCGAAGGAAGGCAGTTACACGTGCAAGCTCCTGGAGAACGAGGACAAGCTCTACAAGAAGATCGTCGAAGAGGCGGCGGAGCTTGTCATCGCCTCGAAGAACCGCGATCCAAAGGAGGAGGCGTGGGAAACCGCAGACCTCATCTATCACCTCATGGTTCTCGTTGAGAAGACCGGCCTTCCGCTGGAGGATGTCTACCGAGCGTTGTCGGAGAGGAGGAAATGAGGATAGAGCTTCACGCC
>DYTM01000137.1 GCA_020725985.1 Methanomassiliicoccus sp. | reverse complement strand
AACAGAAAGACAGGTAATTTCCTTGTCAGAATAATAATCAATGTCTTCTTCAGGATAAGAAGATTCAAACCCGACGTTGCTGTAGATGAAGGATACGATCTCTCCAGATTTGGGCTTGACGCCAGAGTCCTTCATCTTCCAGGACACTCAAGGGGTTCCATTGGGATTCTGACCGCCGGTGGCGATTTGTTCTGCGGGGATCTGTTTGTCAATACTGATAGACCACAACTCAATTCCGTCATCGACGACCTGGTGGAAGCGAACGCCAGCGCCAGGAAACTGAAAGGATATGACATCAATACAGTCTATCCCGGCCATGGGAAGCCTTTTCCATTGAGCTCCTTAGCTGGGCGAATGGACGAAGGGCCAGAATGAGGTGACTTGGCAAGTAGAGACTCTGACCTTCAAGGGAATCGAGTATGGTTCAAAATGGATGGAGTGGGGCCTCACTGTCAAGAATGTCGGATGCTCGCGGAGACAGTGGAACAATTCAGGAAATGAAGGGAAACATCTCGGAGATTGGGCGATTGACAGAAGGGCTTGGGAGGAGAAATGAACATCTCCTCTTAGATGCCTTCAGAGTTGCCTTTCTGAAAGGTTCAGTACCTTCTTCAGTTGAGCCAGTCGAGAGATCGAAAGGAAATCACTGTGCAGCCATCCGTCCCAGGGACTTCTGACACCTGATGATAGACTGGAAGGGTCGAGGAGAAAAACAAGAAGAGAGAAGGGGTTTCTAGGCGTTTGTGATTTCCGAGAGGTTGGTGTCCGTTAGGAAGATCGTCACGGTGGTCTCGCCGGAGGTAGAGGACATCTTCATGAAGATCCCGTTTCTCTCCCAGATATCCGCAGTAGTTGTATCGTCAGGCGAGGTGTAGAGGTAGTGTTGAGCGGATCTCGGTCCCCATTTGGTCGAAAGAGTGTCCGTTCCCACCAGCGTGATGTCATAGCCCGCCAAGCCCAGCTGAGACCAACCGCTTGCCCCAAACGTGGCGTTCTTGAGTACATGTGTTTCCGAATAATAGAGCACATCCCTCGCTGCGTCCATGTACGTAATGTTCACGGTGGCATAGGTGTCCCCGACGTCAGTGATCGTGAAGAGAGTGATTGCGTATGGGTCTCCCTCTTCAGTTCCCACATAGTAGGTCCATTCCAGGAAGTCGCCTTCATTCAAGGGCGCGCCCGTCTCCTCGCCTCCGCCCCCCAAAATGTTGGTGAACAGAAGGAGGGCAACAATCAGTATGACCACCGCCGCTATCGCCGCTATGATCACCCACGCGCTCACGCCCGACTTGAGCCTCTTCAAGTTCGTTATCGCTCAACCCCCCTATGCCGAAATCATACGTCGCTTTCTGCCTATCAAGGTATTGGCAACGGTCAGAGGCAATTTGCCACACAGATCTGATGAGATGGAAGGATCTCAGTGTCTGGATTGAACTCGCGTCCAACGGGCTTTCATGGAGAAAGCGAACGCATGGACCAGGCCGCAAAATGATATCGGCAGCCGTTCGCATCGCGCGGTCAATCTCAAAGTGGCGGTAGGTTGAAATGTATTTCTGCCGTATGTTCCGGTGGGGGTGATTTCGCGAAAATCGTTGGTTTCTGGAAGATAAGCAACAAGATCCCGCCCGCCAAGACCGCGGAAATCGCGGCGAAGTTGCTCGAAAAGGGTCTCTACCCGCCTGAAGGCATGGAGATCATAGAATGGCTGATATGCCCGGGTGGAAGGGGAGTAATCGTGGCCGAGGTGCCTGATGAGAAGGCGGCTTTTAGCTCTTGGCTGGTCTGGGAGAACGCAGAACCGGGCTACTTTGAGTACATCGAAATGATGCCTGCCGTCGAGGCGAAGGACGCGATTTCGATGGTAGCCAAGCAGCCGAAGAAGAAGTGACGGCCAAACTCCTTCAACCCTTTTTCTGATCCGACCATACGGTTTCGAAGTGCCGGATACCAGAGACAAGACAGAAGGGCGCAATCGTTCCTGTATTGTCGGTGGTAGCAGACGTATCAGTTGCCCGCCCGTCACAAGGTCCATGGAATGCAGTTCTAGAGCGAGGAGAGGATCACTGGACCCGACAGATCTTCGCGATGAAACGACGGCGCGGTCCCTTTCCCAGGGATGGGCCGCCATAGAATAATATAGAGGTATCGGATTGAAACTGCGTGAAAGTGCGGGTCGAGACCTATGGGTGCACGATGAACCAGGGCGAGGGTCTTGTTCTAGAGAGGAAGCTCGAATCCCTCGGCCATGAGATCGTCACTTCTGCGGAAGAGGCCGAACTGGTCGTCCTCAACACCTGCACGGTCATCCGCCCCACCGAAACGAAGATACTGAAGCGGATGGAAGCCCTCTCCCATGAGGGGAAGCAGCTCATCGTTTCAGGGTGCATGGCGGCGGTCCAGCCCGAGGCTATACGACGCAAGATCCGGGACGCGATAGTGATTCCTCCGTACGAGTACGATTCCTTCTCCAGGTTGGTCCTTGACCATTTTGGCGAGGGTGATCTCCGAGAGGTACGAGAGCGAAGGCTCACGACCGCCATTCTCCCGATAGCCCAGGGATGTCTCGGCTCCTGTTCGTACTGCATCACCAGGATTGCGAGGGGGAGACTGAGGAGTTACGATTTCGACAGCATCCTCCAGAAGGCAAGGGAGTTCGTCGAGTCAGGTAGCAGGGAGATACTGATTACGGCGCAGGACACCGGATGCTACGGTCTCGACATAGGTCGGGACGTCGGGCAGTTGACCGACGCCATCTCAAGAATCCCAGGCAAGTTCAGGATGAGGATTGGCATGATGAACCCGGACAGCCTGGCGAAGGTCATCTCCAGCTTCCTTCCGGCCTGGAGCGGCGAGAAGGTGTACAAGTTCCTCCACCTGCCAGTACAGAGCGGCAGCGACAGGCTGATCAGGGCCATGGGGAGGCGATACTCGGTCGAGGAGTTCAAGAGTCAGGTCGCCGCCTTCAGGGAGAAGTGCCCAGACCTCACGCTTTCCACCGACTTCATCACCGGTTTTCCCGGTGAAACGGGTGAGGATCACAGGTTGAGCGTCGAGTTGATCGAGGACCTCCGGCCGAGCATCGTTAACGTGACGCGCTTTTCGCCCAGACCCGGCACTGCTGCGGCCGAGGAGAAGCAGGTCCCCTCTTGGATATCCAAGGAGAGGTCGAGGGAGCTGACTGTGCTCCGTTTCAAGATAAGTGGGAGCTTGAACCGTGGCATGGAGGGCCGGACCGAGGAGGTTCTCGTGACCGAGAGGGGGAAGGACGGCACATTCGTCGGGAGGACGAAGTCCTACATGCCCGTGGTGCTCAAGGAGGAAGTTCCGATCGGGAATATCTTGGAAGCGAAAATAGTTGGAAGCGCGCCCACCCACCTCATCGGGAAGATCATCGCCTGAATCCCCTTCTCGCCTGTTCCCTGGCGGGGAAAGGAGAGTTATATATTAGAAGTCGTATCGCCGACAGAAACAAGCCCCGTGGTGTAGTGGTCAATCATACCGGCCTTTGGAGCCGGTGACGGCAGTTCGAATCTGCCCGGGGCTACTTCCCCCTCATCACCACTGCAGCAGCTCGACCGGGATGCCGTCCGGATCGGCGAAGACCGCCCTCTTCAATCCCTTCTTCAGGTCCGCCTTCATCGTGCCGCTGACCGTCACGAGGTGGTCCTCCGTGAGCATGTGGAAGTCCTCGAGCACCTTCGCCCCCATCTTCTTCATCCTCTCGATCTCCTTCTCGATGTCCTTCGCCTCGAAGCAGAGGTGCTTCACTCCCGCCCTCGCCACATCCTCCTGCTTGAACGCCTTCGGCTTCTCGACGGCAAGCAGCTCGAGCATGGTGTTCTCGGCCTTCAGGAAGACGATCTCCTTGATGCCGGGGATCTTCGACTTCCACCTCATCACTTCTTTCAGTCCCAGCCCCTTCGAGTAGAACTCGGTCGACCTCTTCAGGTCAGATACCGTAATCGCTACGTGGTCTATCCCCTTGATCATTCGCGCCCCTCCATTCGCCAATTGCCCCATCCTTGTGCTGATGATGGTCTAGCGCAGTATTAACTGCTCCGGTCTTCGCAAGCTCTCCGACGGAATCAGAGCTCACCATCGTTCTCTGTGGATCAGAGCTTCCATTTTCATCCTCGACTGATGCCGGATCTGTTCCCTCGGCTTCCCGACCGGCAGCATCGCAACTGGGCGCACGTGCCGGGGAAGAGAAAGGGTCTTCGAGACCATCGACGCGTCAAAGGCTCCGACCCAGCAGCTCGCGTATCCCCTGT
>DYTM01000136.1:1452-4313 GCA_020725985.1 Methanomassiliicoccus sp. | reverse complement strand
CCTCGTGCAGAGGCCAGAGATACGAGACTATCTTCATTCCGTCCCTGTCCGGGGCCGAGGGTATCGGGACTTCGATGAGGGTCCCGTGGATGCGATACGGAAACAGTTCCCCTCGGTCCGCCCTTCTTACAATCGAGGAATCGTAGGAGAAGCCCTTCTTCGCTATCGCGGCCAGGATCGAATCATTGACATGCAGATACGGGGCACGAAATCCCGAGGGTCTCCGTCCGGTGATTTCCCTCACAGCAACCAGACTCCGATCGACTATCTCCCCGATCTCGGCATCGGAAAGCCTTATCCCGGTGTGCTCGCCAGTGAGATCCTCGTGACTATAGCCGTGGCAGGCGACATCGTGGGGCCTGAGCACTTCCCTCAGGTTGACCTCTTCCGATATGGCCATGGCCGTCTCGGCCTCGAGAAAGAACGTCCCCTTGATCCCGAGATCCTTCAGAACGGAGATAAGGATCTCGAGCCCTCTCCTGGAGGACTCATACCTGGGGGATGTGTTTCCATCCGGGGAAGACGAGACGCCGCTGATCTTGCCGACCTCTGCGATATTCAGGTCCCGGTCGACATCGATCGTGATCGCGGCGCAGACCATGAATGTGAAACGCTAAAAGCGGAAATAACAGTTTCCTTCGGCCCGTCACTGCAGACGGCGCCTCCGGGGATTGGAATTCGGGAAGGAGAACACGCCACCGACGCGCACAACCTATTTATATCCTGCATGAAATTGGAGAGCGCCATGGGTTCCATGTCGGTCTGCCAGATATCTGATTCTTTTCCGTTTGTGGGCCCATCGAAAGTCGTGAGTTCTCATAATGCATCACTCCTTCTCAGAAATCGGAGGTCTTGATTTGGCCCAGGTTCTCGTCATCGGCGGAGGCACGGCTGGGATTGCCGCGGCCCTCAATCTTGCGGAGCGAGGCATCTTCACAACCATCGTGGAAAGGTCGCCCAGCCTCGGAGGGAGGGCGTCGGAGCTATGCTGCAAGGGCAAGGTCGAATGCGTCAGGTGTGACGTATGCCTCTCAATGGACAAGCTCTATGAGGTCGCTCAATCTCGATTCATCAGGGTCTTCACGGGCTCGGAGGTAACGAGACTCACCGGGAAGCCAGGAGCATTCAGGGCCACGATAGCACGGAAACATCAGTACGTGTCGGAGGAGGCGTGCACCGCCTGCGGTGCGTGCGCTGAGGTGTGTCCGGTGCCCGGGAGCGCTATCAGACCCAACTACCACAGGAGCGTCCCGAAGACCTACCGGATCGACGAAGGCGCGTGCGTACGGCTAGGCGACGGGGAATGCGACAAATGCGCCAAGGTTTGCCCGGCCGAGGCGGTGAACTTCTCCGCCCGCGGAACGAAGAGGTACCTCACATTCAACGCTGTGATCGTAGCTAGCGGATACTCCCCCTTCGACGCCGCCGAGGACAAGCGGCTGGGTTACGGGGCGGTGAAGGACGTCCTGACCTCGCTCGAGGTCGAGAAGATGATTAACGACACGGGCAGGCTCGTTGTCCCGTCGACCGGAATCCGGCCGAAGAAGCTCGCGATCATTCAATGCGTTGGCTCTCGGGACGAGCGGAAGGGAGTCCCGTATTGCTCCAAGGTCTGCTGCAAGTACGCCCTGAAGATCGGGCAGCTTGTGAAGCTTCATGATCCCGACGCCTCCGTATCGTTCTTCTTCATGGACTGGAGATCCTACGACCTCGTGGACAACGAGCTTCTCGAATGGGGAAAGAAGACGGCTGGGGTGAGCGTCGTGAGGTCGAGGCCCGCCGAGATCCTCGCCTCAGAATCTGGCAAGCCACTTCTCCGATTTGTCAGGACAACTGAAGAGAAGGTGGAGGAAGAGGAGTTCGACCTCGTCATGCTCTCGATAGGCATGCTACCTCCGATCGACTCCAAGAAGGTCGCTGATATCCTGGGAACGGGGACGACCGATTTCGGGTTCATCTCAGCGGAAGGCGCCAAAGGGATTTTCGCCGCCGGCTGCTGTGCCGGTCCGAAGGACATCGAGGAGAGCTTCATGGACGGTGTGGCGGCAGCGGGGAAGGCAGCCTCCCTCATCGGGGGTGCGAAATGACCCCGAAATTGAAGTTCGGGAAGGGCGATGAAATGATTTCCCTGACCAGCGCCTCGAGGCCCGCGCGACCGAGGAGGCCAGCTCGTCTGAGAAAGGAGGAGAGGGTCGGGGAGCGGATCGGCGTCTTCCTTTGCCGCTGCGGAGGGGCCGTCAGCGGCAAGATCGATGTCGAGTCGATTGCGGCGGAACTCTCTCAGAATTCCGACGTATTGGTGGCCGTGATGGACTTCCCGTGCTCTGCGAAGGGCAGGTCTGAGATCGGCAGGCTGTTGAAGGAGAAGGACCTCGGTAGATTCGTCGTCGCGGGCTGCTCCCCGAAGACCCACGAGTCCCTTTTCAGGGAAATGGCAATTGAAGCGGGAATCGACCCCTTCATGTTCGATATCGCCAACATCAGAGAGCAGTGCGCGTTCGTTCATTCGGGGGAGGCTGCGACGGAGAAGGCAAGGACGCTCGTTGAGGCGGCGATTGCCAAGTGCAGACTTCTCACCCCAGCTCCGTATGACAGGGTTCCAGTCGCGGCCAAGAAGGTCCTCATCCTGGGGGGAGGCGTGAGCGCGATGATGGCGGCCGAGGCTATCGCGGATCAGGGAATCGAGGTCGACATCGTGACATCCGAGGATATGCTCGATTTCGGGGATCTCGGGTTGCGACATGAGGGAATGGAGGAAGAGCGCCTTTCGTCGCTTGCCGTAAAGTTGGTGTCGAATCCTTTGATCAATATCCGTACCGGATCGAGGGTCATCGAGCTCGAGGGACACGCGGGCGACTTCA
>DYTM01000136.1:1133-1442 GCA_020725985.1 Methanomassiliicoccus sp. | reverse complement strand
CACTGGGAACGGCATTGCGGAAGTGGCCGCGGGCGCAGTGATAGTGGCGCTCGAAGCTGCCGAGATCCGGGGCGAAGTTCGACCGGAGATGAAGGACAAGGTGATCGACCAAGGCGGGCTGGAGATGCTTCTGAAATCCCCATCTCTGCCGAGAAGAATCGTGATGATTCAGCCAATCGGCGCTTCGTGTGGCAGGGGCTGCGATATCCGGGCGGTCGAGAACGCCCTCAAGGTCAAGGAAGTGTCCCCTGGAACCGAGGTGACGATCATAGGAAGCGAGATACGGACATTCGGGCTGTGCGAGCTGGA
>DYTM01000136.1:0-1123 GCA_020725985.1 Methanomassiliicoccus sp. | reverse complement strand
TACAGGAAGGCGCAGGAATGCGGCGTAAGGTTCGTGAGGAGCGATGGCGAGCCCGCTCTTGAAACTCAGGAGGGTCTGGAGGTGAGGGTGAAGGATGTTCATGCAAACGAAACCATTGCCATTCCTGCGGATCTCATCGTCACCAGTCTCCCCGTCAGCCCGACCGGGACGAGAGAGGTCGCCAGGATCCTCAGGATACCGGTTGATGCCGGGGGCTACTTCAGGAAGAGCCAGGTGAAGCTCAAACCGGTGGCATCGGTGAGGGAGGGCATCTTCCTCTGCGGAAGCGCAGCCGAGCCCAGGTCCCCATCAGAGATGATTCTCGAGGCCGCGGCAGCCGGGGCGAGGGCAGCGGCTCTCGTCTCCTCTCCCCACCTTAAGGTGGGGGGGGCAGTGGCAGAGGTCGAACCGGAAAGATGCTCCGCCTGCCTTACCTGCGTCAGGAGCTGCCCGTACACCGCACCGTTCATCGGGGAGGCGGGGAAGGCAGAGATCGACATCCGCAGCTGCCAGGGCTGTGGCGTGTGCGTCGGGATCTGTCCGAGCAAAGCCATCCAAATGTACTCGTTCACTGACGCTCAGCTGGAATCGCAGCTCGTTGCAGTAGTCCGGGGAGGCGGGAAATGACCGGCCGAACGAGGATCGTCGGATTCTGCTGCAACTACTGCGGATACGCCTCGGCGGACCTCGCGGGCCTGCGGCATCTGAGCTACTCGCCGGACGTGATGATCATAAGACTGCCCTGCTCCGGAAGGGTGGACGTTCTTCACATACTCAGGGCCTTCAGGAAGGGGGCGGACGCTGTCTTCGTGGCGGGATGCCTTGAGAAGAACTGCAACTACGAGTACGGAAACATCGAGGCGAAGAAGCGCGTGGAGCATGCAAGGAGGATCATGTCGGACCTCGGCCTCGAGCCCGAGAGGCTGGAGATGTTCAACGTGGCATCGAACATGGGCTGGAAGTTCAAGGAGATCGTGGACGAGATGGCGTCGAGAGTTGAGAAGCTCGGCACATGTCCCCTCGGGAAGGTGAGGAAATGATCATCGCGGAGCAGAAGCCCCTGAAGGAGATTTGCGGGAACCTGGAGGGGCACAGGAGAATTCTCGTCGCCGGGTGCAGGTCC
>DYTM01000135.1 GCA_020725985.1 Methanomassiliicoccus sp. | reverse complement strand
TCTCCACCTCGAAGCCCCCGACGTCCATCGTCTTCATGTCCGCGACGATGACCCGTCCCGGAAAGCTCTTCTTCAGGGACCGGAGGCACTCGGCCCCCTCACTCTTGATCAAAGGGG
Source organism: Methanomassiliicoccus sp. (assembly GCA_020725985.1). Lineage (GTDB taxonomy): Archaea > Thermoplasmatota > Thermoplasmata > Methanomassiliicoccales > JACIVX01 > DYTM01. The sequence goes on along the minus strand of DYTM01000135.1, from coordinate 4,204 downwards.
TCCCGGCCTCGACCCAGTCCGCGCCCCCCTCCACCGCCTCCTTCCCGATCTCAAGAGCCCTCTTCAGGTGCATGAGATCGAGCGCCACCTGCAGAACCGGCTTCATCGGTTCCGCCTAGGGTCATTGGCTCTAATAAACTCTTTCGAAACTCGACCGTAGGGCTTCTGGGCAAACACTATAAAACCACAAGGGGATTATCAGCAGACCATGCAAGCGATGGAGAGGAAGGAAGAGCGGGGAAGGTGCGCGACCGGAATCGAGGGCCTTGACAGCATCCTAGGGGGCGGGATTCCGGCGTCGAACCTGGTCCTCGTGACGGGCGGCTGCGGGACCGGAAAGACAACTCTTGCCCTGGAGTTCCTCATCAGAGGAGCGCAGAAAGGGGAGAAAGGGCTGCTTGTCAGCACGGTGGAGGCGCCGGAGAAGATGCTTGCGGGCATTCCCAGGTTCGACTTCTTCGATGACAAGCTGCTTCAGGACGGAAGACTTCAACTCGTCGAAGCCGGGCAGCTCGCCGAGAAGACCGGCCCCGTATCATCCGAGAAGGAAAGGGGAATCAAGATGGTCGAGGAGATCGAGAAGATCGTCTCCTTTGGCGGCCTGAAGAGAGTCGTCATCGACTCGATCAGCTCCTTCATTCCCGAACTGGGGGACGAGGCTGCCGAGGCGGAGATCCTTAAGAAGATAAGCAGGGCCCTCTACGCCGCGAAGTGCACTGGCATCGTGATTTCGGACAGGATGGACGCGTCGGAGAACGCGGTTGCCGACGGCGTCGTCGTTATGAGCAATCATGAGAGGAGAGGGGATCTTCTGCGCACGATTCAGGTGATCAAGATGAAGGGCACGAGCCATTCGCGTTCGAAGTACGTCATCGACCTGACCTCCTGCGGTGTGCTGATCACGCCACTGCTCAAAGGAGGGATCTGATGAGCGAAGAGATTGGAGACACGATCGCCTTGAAACTGGAGGAGGTCGGGCCGGGAGTGGCCGTCACCTTCGAGATCGGCATGGACAGCTACTTCGACGTCATCAGGGGGCTGGTGGACAACTTCGCGCCGGGGAAGGGGCTCAAGTCCATCTACATTACCTCATCCGTCCCATCGTCGACGCTACTCTCCGCGATGGAGGCGTTGGAGGTCAACACCAAGAACATCATGTTCGTCGACTGCATCTCTCAGCTCATCGGCGGGAACGTCGTTGCCACGGAGAACGTGGTGCATGTCGAGAACCCGACGATGCTCGAGAACATCATCCTGAAGGTCGATTTCCTGGCCCGGAAGCTGAAGGAGGGCGGTACGCTCGTGATCGTCGATTCCATCAGCTCGTTCGCAATCCATAACGACGTCAAGATCCTTTCCGAGTTCCTGCAGGTCCTTCTCAGCGGTCTGAAGTCCAGGGGAGCGTATCCGGTGATGATATCGATCGCCGGGCAAACCAAGCCAGAGGTCAGAGAAATGATTGGTTTCCTGAGCGACCAGGTCATCTCCCTTCAAGGCACTCATTGACGGAAGGAAGTCGTCTTCGAACCGTTATCTCAAATGAAAATATCGTCGAAGGAGGATGCCCTTATTACTGTTATCTTTTCAAATATCACTAGCCTCAAATAATAGTGCTTCCGCACAAGCTCGCATTCCAGCTTTTCGAATTATCGTACTATTTTGTGACGAACCGGGGGCAGTCGCAAATTCGTCAATTGTCGAACAATCGGGAATCTCAGATGATATCTAAATAGAAAACTTTATAATGGTAGTAGCATAAATTCCCTACGCTGTAGGGGAAACCCTACTAGGAGGACTGAACAAATGAAGAAGATATGGAAGATCCGAAAGGATTCTGAAGCCGTATCACCTGTCATCGCAACCATTCTCATGGTCGCGATCACTGTCGTTTTGGCGGCAGTGCTGTACGTCATGGTGATGGGCTTCGGTGGTGGCGGTGCCACTGCGCCGACGGGATCATTCACTATGGTGGAGAAGGCATCGTCGACAACTGAGAAAGTGAGATTCGGTGTTCTTACACCGGACACCAAACCGACTGAGATTAAGATAGTCATCGAGAACACAACCTCTGGGAGCACCGAGACTGCAACGTACACGTTCCCTTCGGGTGATGGATCCGGAGCTTTGACCCGTGCATCTGGGAGCATTGGTGGTGTCGCAGCGACAGGAATTGCATACACTGACCTAGCCGGGAACCAGAAAGTCAGCAGCGGAGACTACATCACAATAACATTCTCTCCTGCGGGATCTGGTGCATACTCCTACAAGGTCTCGATGATCTGGATACAGAATGGTGCCGTCATTGACGACATAACGTTCAGCTGGTAAGCCACAAACCCCTTTTTTTCATAATTTTGTTTCTTCCTTCCCTTGTTCCTGCTTAGTTCGTGGCTTTCGACCGACTCATCAGGATTGCGCCTCGTGAGTACGTGAAATCGTTGCTCTGACGCGAAATGGAACACTATCTGCCGAAATGAACCAGTATGCCCTCTACTCCGCTCTCCCACGAAGATATCCGGAGACAATGAGGCCTAGTCTGCTTGAAGATCCTTGACGGCCTCCTTCTCATTCTTCATGTTCCTTGAAGGCTCACTTCTCCTTCGTATTTTTGTGAGCTCCGGCTCATATGCGATGACAGAAGTCCTCGCAATCGTGTCGGTCCACCTCTGCCTCGGATCCCCGTCGAGGGACAATCCGACCAGGACGTCCAACGGCAGGAAGATGTACCAGAAGATCTTCGGAACGTTCCTGATGAAGGTCTGATGGAGGCTCCTGGTTTCGATCAAAGAGACGACCCTCAAATGAACGATCCTCTTTCCGACGGTCTTGCCGAATCGGCCCTCCAGAACCCCTCCGTAGACGAACCAGGCCGCGCCGGAGAGTATTCCTGCCATGATATCTTGATTTGAGAAGTCAAGGAACAGCAGTGCAACCCTTATCGGAACGAAGATGATCACGACATCGATCAGCATCGCGGCGATCCTTTTCAGCCAGTGCTTCCTAAGTGCGCTGTTGTGCTCTAGAAGATCAAATCCAGTAGGCATCCCATCCACCGTCAAAACATATTGCGAAGTTACCCTAATAAGTTTTGCTAGTCGTAGTGGCTGTTTGGCGTTAGATGGCTCGCCTGATTCATCGATGGATGTCTGATCACCAGGCCATGATGGGAGTGCCAGGAGAGACACCCCTGAGTAACAAAAATATACTCTTCTAGCTCATTGAGAAACGAGCGATTCCATGAAGCGGCATATGATGACCGTGACTATCATATGCATGGTCTTGACGGTACAACTCTCTCCATCCTCATTGCCGGAGGCAGAGCGCGGGCAGCTCGCCCATTTAGTCGAATGCCAGGCGGTGATCGTCGGCTCTGACGAAATCGTCGTGGAACCTGATCCCCCTCGCAATGTGACTTTGATTCCCGGCCCTGCCTTTGTCGACATCACTTGGGACCCTCCATCGTTTGACGGAGGTTCTCCCGTCATAGGATACGATATCTGGAGAGGTACTGGGAACAATATCACTGGAGGACATGAGATAGCCCAGACGATTCTTGTCTCCATTGGCGGCTCCGCCAATTCTTACCGTGACACATCCGTCACCAGCGGGCAGATATGGTACTACTCCGTCAGTGCGTCGAACACCTTCAACCGCAGCCGGCCGTCCGATCCTGCCTGGGCGCGCGTCGGAGGATCCATCCCTGGTGCGCCGATGAGTGTCGTTGCCGAGGCAGGCGATCACCAAGTGAATCTCAGCTGGTATCCTCCTGTTGACAGGGGCGGGACGGAGGCTTTCACATTCCACATCTATCGAAGCACCTCAGAAAGCGGGGAGGAGTTCCTGACCGCAGTCGACTTTCGGTGGATGAACTCTCCTTGGTTGGAAGGCAAGCTCCGCTTCACTGACGGGAATCTCACGAACGGCCTGAAATACTTCTATAGGGTCACTGTCGTGAATACGCTTGGCGAAGGTCCCTTCTCGGAAGCAGTTTCCGCCATCCCAGACTTTGCACCATGGCGGGTCTATTGCTGGGATAATCGTGTGGGGAATTTCCTCGTCGTAACCGTCTATTGGTCCCATCCTTCCATGAACTATGAGAATGTAACGGGCTACAGGATCTACAGGCAAGATGGGAGCGACAATTCGATCGTGGTCGTTGGAACCGTTGACAGACTCACCTCCAGATTGAATGACACCGTCGACA
>DYTM01000134.1 GCA_020725985.1 Methanomassiliicoccus sp. | reverse complement strand
CCTCGAACCTCTTTTGGGGGCGTTCACGTCGGGTGGGATTGACTCAAAATTGCACGTGACTGGCCGGGGGAGTCTCGAGCCACTGGTGAGGCGGAGAGAGAAGGAGACTGACGGGCATATCAGGTACCTCGGGTACCTTGACCGATTGGAGCTCATCTCCGAGATGACGTCTGCTCTGGCGATGGTCCTTCCGTCGATCTGGTACGAGAACGCCCCGCTTTCTTGCATCGAGGGGCTTTCTCTCGGTCTCCCCTTGGTGGTCTCAAAGATGGGGGGCCTACCCGAGCTGGTGGAGGAGCCGCGGTGCGGCATTGCGTGCGAGCCGACCGCCGCTGAGATATCTGGTGCGCTCAGGAAGATCGAGGGTGACGACAAGCTAAGGTCGACGCTCTCTTCGAATGCCTTAAGGAGGTACGAATCGTTCCACACTCCTGAAAAATACATGGAGTCGTACATGAGGACGGCCGAGGAGGTCCTGTGAAATGCCACTCCGGGTCGCTCTGGTGAACGTCGGTTTCGAGTACGGCGAGAAGGGGGTAAGCATCAGCCCCCCGATAGGGATTCTCTCGGTCGGTACTTTCCTTCGCTCGGAATCATTCGATGTGAGCCTCTTCGACTGGAGCGGAATGCGACTCGATGAACGCAGGAAGGATGAATTGCTTTCCTTCCGACCGGACGTCGTCGGATTCACCGTGACGATCAGTTCCTCCATACCCCGGGCGACTAGGGCGAGCGAGTGGGCGAGAGGGATCGGGGCGAGCGTGGTATGGGGAGGACCGGGAGCGACCTGCCTGCCGGAGTTGTCTCTCCGCGAGGCCCCGGTGGACTGCGTGGTCCTCGGAGAGGGCGAGCTGACGATGCTCGATCTATGCCGGGCGGTTGAAGGTAGGAATGGATACGAGGGGATAGAGGGCCTTGCCTTCCTTCGGAATGGAGACTATATCGCCCCCGCCCCTCGGAAAAGAATAATGGATCTGGACGAACTGCCATTGCCCATGTGGGATGCCCTCGGAGACCTCGGGCGATACCTCATACCCTTTCAAGGACGCATGGCAATCCCGCTGAACGCGAGTCGAGGTTGCCCCAACACCTGCACCTTCTGCTACACTAAGAGGATGTGGGGGTACAGATGGACCTCGAACAGCGCCGAGAGGATCATTCAGGAAATAGATTCTGTGAGAAGCATCGAGCCTCGGATAGGGGCGATCAACTTCCAGGACGATCTGTTCGGCCTGGACAAGGAGAAGCTGAAGGAGTTCTGCCGCATCATGATCGAGCGGAAGATGGACGTCCTCTGGAATTGCGAGCTCCGGGCGAAGGACGTCGATCTCGACGTTCTCCGACTCATGAGGGAGGCTGGCTGCAGGCAACTGCTCGTCGGGGTGGAGACCGGCTCGCAGCGCATGCTCGATCTCACAAGGAAAGGAATAGCAGTCGAGGAGATCGAGAAGGCCTTCGAAACGATTCGGAAAGGAGACATCGAGTCCCTGGCCTTCATCGTGCTTGGCCTCCCGGGAGAGACCAGAGAGGAGTTCGAGCGGACCGAGAAACTGCTCAAGAGGCTCAGGCCCGACAGCGTGGAGTTCAAGGCGTACATGCCCTACCCCGGCACCGAGCTGATGACCGAGGCTAAGCGGCACGGTTTCGTCGAGCCTTCCTCCCTCATTGAGTGGGCGGAGCGGTCGGACGTGCTGCCTGGGGCATTGAAGGAAAGGAACCTTTCCCTTGTCCCGTATGTGGAGATCGAGAGGATGATGGACCGGACCTGGAGACGCATCAGGATGTGGAGGTACTGGCGGGAGTTCAAGAAGAATCCCGCATCCTCCCCTGCCAGAGCCATCAGGATGCTGAGGAAGTCCGGTTGAACCTTCGATTTCGTTCGTCCGAGGAGTCCCCTGTCAGCGTCGCGCTCGATAGTTTTTTCTAAAGCATATCCCCCTTCCCAACTGGAGAGAGCAGTTGCAGCGATACAGGTTGGTGGAGTCCACAGGGGAGATGGAGCCGCTACGTGAAGACTGGGAGAGTATCAGAGAGACCTGCAGAGGATCGATCCTCACCTCCTTCGATTGGACGAGCTCCTGGCTCGAGTCCTTCCGCCACGTCGTCTCCCCGAAGATCGTCGTGGTCGAGGAGGGGGGCAGGGTTCGGGGGCTCGCTCCGTTCACGATATCGGAGCAGAAGGTCATGGGCGTCAACGTGCGAAAGCTCTCGATCGTCGGCAACGGCAAGGGAACTGTCGAGATGTACGATCTCGGCATCCTGCACGACGGCTATCCACTCGCACTCATGAAGACGATCGAGAAGACTCTCGACGAGATCAAATGGAACATGCTTGACTTGGAGAACCTGAGGGACGATCTAGCCTCGCACGCTCTTTTCGATCTGGTGTCGCAGCGGTGGATGACCGACGAGCTCGCCAGAACCCCCTGCCCTTTCGTGCGACTCGACTTGATGGACGACGTGATCATGCTCATAGGAAAGCGGACGCGAAGGACGATCAGGACGACAGACTCGGAGCTCCAAGGGGAAGGCAGACTGGAATTCAAGGTGGTCGAAGATCCAGAGGGAATCGTCCGGTCGATGGAGACCTACGTGGCGCAGCACCGAGACCGGTGGAGCAGGAAAGGGGGAAGCATCTTCTCGGACGATCAAGTCTCCCGATTCATAGTGGACATCGCGAGAAGGATGGCCGGGGTCGGCCAGGGAAGATGCTACGAGATCCTAATCGACGGCAAGGTCGCATCCCAGATTCTCTGCTTCGACGACAGGAAGTGCACTCGCGCGTACAGGGTCGGGGTGAATGATGAATTCCTCGAGTTCTCCCCGGGAAACCTCGTCACATACAGGGCGATGGAGGACTCGAAAAGGCGGGGATTCAAGTATTTCGACTTCGCGAAGGGCGCGGAGGAGTTCAAGTACCGGATGGGGGCACATGACCGGCATCTTGTCAACATACAGGCGAAGAGGGGGAGCCTCAGGCTCATGTCGAAACTGGCCTCGGCGCCCGGTGTCAGGAAGATCACCGAGAAGTCCGGGGTGAAGGATTCGGCGCTGAGGAAACTGTACGAGTGAACGTCTCAGAAGACCTCGGCGCCGGCGTGAACCTCGATGCCCTTGCTCGTTATCGAGTACGGCTTCACCCTACGGGAATGGTTTATGCGTCTCATCTTGACGATCCTGAGAGTCAAACGGATCTCGCTCTTGTCCGGCGGTTCCTCGTACCTGAGGGAGATGACGCCGTCCGCGGTGTACTCGATCAGTCCGTCCCTCGAGGCGAGGGGGTTGTTGTCCTTGACCTCGGCGGTCATGAGGCACGTCGCCCCGGTCTTCTTGACCATCTGGGCCAGGTTGAAGAGGTTGGTCCGCTTGTCGTGGTCGGACTCGAAGAGCATGTTGAGCAACGAAATCGAGTCGATGACGATCCTCGTCGCCCCGAAGGACTTGATGAATTCGGGCAATTCGCTCTTAATCCTTGAAATCGTCGTCTTGGCGTCGGTCGGCTCGAGCTTGACTATGACGAGCTTCTTCGCATCGACCGAGGGCTTGAGGTCGTACCCGAACGACTTCGCGTCGTCGATTATCGAGCGCTCATCCTCTTCCAGCGTGATGAAGATGCCCTTCTCTCCCGCCTTCAACCCCTCGTTCAGGAACTGGATGCCGAACGTCGTTTTGCCCGTTCCGAACGAGCCCATGACGACCACCGTGTGCGATTTCGGGAAGCCTCCTTCAAGCATCTCGTCCAGTCCAGCTATGCCGGTCTTGACCCGCTCCATCATCTCACCCAACCCTCTCTGTGTCGATCACGACCAGACCGCTCTGCGCGGTGACGACGGTCGCGAACCTCGCTATCCTTTCCTTGTCAAGGTGCGGGAGAATGCTCATGAACTTCTCCACGTAAAGGTAGCGCTGCCGCTTAGACGAGTGGCTGAACTTGCTCCACTCGAAGACGAGCGCCCCGTCCACGCTGTCCATGATCATCCGCTGCTTCCTGTCGTCCAGGATGTCTTGGGTGAGGACGAGGTACACCATCCCGCCCCATTTCTTCGATATCCTCTGCATTCCCCTCAGGACCGAGACAAGATCGTAGATCTCTATCTTCGCGTTCACCGCAAGATCGGTGATCGAGTCCACTATGACGAGACTACCCGGAGCATTCTCGTCGAGGAAGGTAACGAACGACTCGAGCAGGTTCTCCTCCTCCTGGTTCTTGAAGAGGGAGGAGCCTTCCCCGGCCCAGCTCGCCGGCACGACGGTATGCCGGAAGTAGCCGCTTGAGAAGTCCTTGAAAACGACGTTCTTCTTGAAGGCCTCGTAGAACTCCTGATTGAAAGAAACTGATA
>DYTM01000133.1:1414-4393 GCA_020725985.1 Methanomassiliicoccus sp. | reverse complement strand
GAGGAGAATATCAAGCTCAAGACAATCAGAGGGCTAGCTGTTCTACTCTTCAAAACATGATTTCGCATCATCCCACCTGGTGCATTTCCGCCAGTGAAAGTAGCTATCTAAGATTATAAATACATATCTTGCGCGTAGCCTTATGTGATAATAGGGAAAGCCCGAAAAAAGTCAGGGGCTGCTCATGTAAGAAAGGGAACGCGATATCCTCTTCATTCATGAATTTAAATACAAACATCAATAAATAAACAAGGACGGACGATCCTCGGATCTACTTCCTTCGGATAATCTTCCTTATCGAGACGGCGCGCCTCACCTCGGGGCCCTTGTGCTCCTCCCCGGGCGCCTCGGCTTTCAGGTCGGCACCGCACGCGTAGCACTTCTCCGCGGCCGCATCCACGATCGTCCTGCAGTTGGGGCAGAACTTCTCCTTCGGGATCTCCTCCGCTGGCGCCGAAGGCTCGGCGACTGGCTCAGGCGCTGGCTCCGCCGCCGGCGCATGCTCCTCAGGTGCAATCTCCGGCGTCAAGTCGACATCCGTCTCCGCCACCGCGGGCTCTGCCGCTGTCTCGGGTTCCAGGACCGGCGCCGGCTCCGGAGTCGGGGCAGTCGGAACTGAAGATTCGGCCACGACCGGTGCGGGCTCCTCCGCCACGACGACCGCCGGGGCAGGGGGCTCAACGACTGGAACAGGCTCCTCGATTCTCGGGGCGGGGACCGGCATCGGTTCCGCCGGCATGGGCTCCTCCGGCAGCATCGCCTCCCTCCTCGACACGATTCTCTCCCTCTCGCTCAGCGCCGCCTCCCTGTCGTTGAGGATCCTCTCCCACTCGACGAACCTCCTCTGCTCCTGCACGAGCAGGGAACGGTTTTCTCCGAGAAGCCCCTCCTGCTCCTCCGCCACCTTGGTCTTCGCAAGGAACTCTTCCCGCCTCGACGACATCTCCTCGAGGATCTTCCTCAGCTCCATCTCTTCGTTCAGGAGCTTCTCCTCGATCGCGACGACCTTGCTCGTCATCTCCTTGATCTTTGTCTCGTAAGACCTGATCTGATCGGTCAGCTTGAGGACCTCCGCCTCCTGCTGGGCCGTCTCCCTCTGCCTCTTCTCGAGGACAAGCCTGCCGGAGCGCAGCTCCTCGTCCCTCTGCCTCAGCTCCGCCTCGGTCGCCTTCTGCTCCGCCTCGATCCTCTTAACCTCGGTCTCCCGGGGGGCGACCTCTGCCTCTCTCCTCTCCAGCTCCTTCTCCTTCTCCTCGAGCTTCTGGACTTGCTCGTCGAGCTGCCGTTTCCGCTCCCGCAGCTCGGCGTCTCGCGCCTCCAACTCCTCCTTCCGCCTCTTGATATCGGCTTCCTGGGTCTTGATCTTGTCCTTGAACTCCTCGATGACCGTCCAAATCGGAACGCTATCTTCTGGCAACAACCTTCCTCCTTTGCTTCCTGTCCCGTCGCTTCAGTGAATCCTCGTCAAATCCCTTCCGATCCTCTAGACCAGGGTGGGGCCCAACACCGTCAGGCCACCTTCTCCCACTTCGATCGTATGCTTCTCCATGCTGTGCTCGCACGCCCTCATCTTGTCGACGCGAATGTAGCGGACGAGCTTTCCCCGGGTCCGGTCGAGCCCGAGCTCGATGATCCCGTCCACAAGGAACACCTCGTTCCCGAGGAGGTCCACCGGACCCGCCTGGGGCCGCTCCATGACGATGAACGAGATCAGATTGAAATCCCGGAGGGTCTTGAAGAAGTAGAACATCTTCTTCCTCATCCCCTTCGCATCCTCCATCAGCGAGTAGAGCGCCCCGAGCGAGTCGAGGGCGAAGACGGTGAACTTCTCCTGATGCTTCTTCTTCGAGTACCCTATGACCTGCTCGACGAAGTGTACGTAGTCCGTCGGGTTGTCCACCTCGATCACATCGTCAAGTTCTCTCAGGTCGGTGAAGTCGGAGATCTCCATGTTGGCGCTGACCTTGATGCCGAGGCTCCTCATGTTCTTGAGATGGCTCTCGGCGGACTCCTCCAAGGTCACGTAGAGGCCGCGCTCTCCCGTCTTCTCCAGATAGGAGGAGATAAGGGAGTAGCTGAAGCTCGTCTTCATCGATCCGGGGGGGCCGGTGACGAGAACTACCTTCGGGGCGTCGATATCGGTCCTGAACACCTTATCCAGACCTTGAACGGAGTTCCTAAACATTGTCATCCACCAATACCTGGGGGAATTCCATTGACATTACCACTAATAAAGCTTTTTAGGACAATTATCGGATTTGATAGCAATCGTCCAGTCGGAACGGGGGCGGCGGCTCCCGACCACCCTCCTTCCCCCGTCCGGATCCCCGCCGCCATCAGTCCCCGGAACGCTCTGTCCCCTCCCCGAATCCCTCCCTCGGCAGGAGGTCCCGGTCCTCGGTGATCTCGGCCTCCTTCACCATCATCTCCTCCTTCTCCCCGATGAGCCTCGCGGCCGCCGTCACCTTATCGTCGCCGTGGAGCCGCATGATCCTGACGCCCATCGTCGCCCGCCCCGTCACCCGGATGTCCGCCACGGGGATCCGAATCACCATACCCTGGATGCTGGTCACGATGAGCTCGTCGTTCTCCGAGACCTCAAGAACAGAAATCACGCGACCGATCTTCTCCCCGGTCTTGACGGTCATGACCCCTTTCCCTCCCCTCTTTGTCTTCCGGTAGTCGGAGACAAGGGAGAGCTTGCCGTATCCATTCTCCGTGACCGTCAGGAGCTTCGAGTCCTCGGCCACCGTGGCCATGCTCACCACCTCGTCCCCGGGGTAGAGCCTGATCCCGATGACCCCCTTCGCTGGCCGCCCCATCGGCCTCACGTCCGTCTCGCTGAACCTGACCGCCTGCCCGTCCTTGGTCGCGATGACGATCTCCTTCGTTCCATCGGTCAGTCTGGTGTCGACGAGCTCGTCTCCCGGCTCGAGGCCGAGGGCGTGGTCGAAGTCGGCGAGCGCCCCCGCGAGGTCG
>DYTM01000133.1:0-1404 GCA_020725985.1 Methanomassiliicoccus sp. | reverse complement strand
CGACGACCTCACGTGGCTGTACGCGTCCAGAGGCGTCTTCTTGATGATCCCCTTCTTCGTCGAAAAGACGAGGAAGTGCCTGTCGTCGAACTCCTTGACCGGGATGGTGTCGAGGATCTTCTCCCCCTCCACCAGTCCGGGAAGGAGGTTGACGATCGGCTTCCCCTTCGCATGCCGGCCGCCGACCGGGACCCTGTAGGCCTTGAGCCAGTAGACCCTGCCGAGGTTGGTGAAGAACATGATGTAGTTGTGGGTCGAGGTGACGAACAAATCGGTGACGCGGTCCTCCTCCTTCGTCTCCATTCCGATGAGCCCGATCCCGCCCCTCTTCTGCTGCTTGTACGTGTCCAAGGGGAGCCTCTTCATGTACCCGTCGTGGGTGATCATGAGGACCATCTCCTCGTTCGGGATGAGGTCCTCGATGTCCATCTCCAGGGCGTCGTGGATGATTTCCGTCATCCTTTCGTCCCCATGCTTCTCCTTGACCTCGAGGACCTCGGACTTGATGATGTCCATGATCCTCTTCTCGCTCGCGAGGATGTCCTCCAGATCTCGAATCCGAGCCTCGATCTCGAGGATCTCCGCCCTGAGGCCTTCGATCTCAAGGCCCGTGAGCTTCTGAAGCCTCATCTCCAGGATCGCCTTGGCCTGGTCCCCCGAGAGCTCGAACCGCTCCATCAAGGCTTCCCTTGCCTCCTCCCCGGTCTTCGCGGCGCGGATCAGAGAGAGCGTCTCGTCGAGAGCGTCGACTGCCTTGATGAGACCCTGCAGTATGTGGTCCCTCTTCATCGCCTCGGACAGCTCGAACTTCGTCCGCCTGGTGACGACGACCTTCCTGTACTGAAGGTAGTGCTGAAGCGTCTCCTTGAGGGTGAGGACCTTCGGCTCGTTTTCCACGAGCGCGAGGTTGATGACGCCGAATGTGACCTCCATCTGGGTGTGGGAGAACAGCTGGTTCAGGACGATGTCCTCCATGGCGTCCTTCCTCAGCTCGATGACGATCCTCATCCCCTCCCGGTCCGACTCGTCCCTGAGGTCGGTGATCCCGTCGATCTTCTTCTCCTTCACGAGCTCGGCGATCGACTCGATCAGGTTCGCTTTGTTGACCTGGTATGGTATCTCGGTAACAATGATCCTCTTCCTGCTCTCGTGCTCCTCGGTCAGGGTCCGGGCTCTAACCCTCAGCCTCCCCTTGCCGGTTGAGTAGGCCTCGATGATGCCGTTGATGCCGTAGATGATCCCCCCAGTCGGGAAATCGGGGCCCTTGATGAACTCCATCAGCTCCATCGTCTCGAGGGCGGGGTTGTCGATCAGATGCACGATCGCCTCCGCCACCTCACTGAGGTTGTGAGGCGGGATATTCGTCGCCATCCCGACCGCGATGCCCGACGACCCGTTCACAAG
>DYTM01000132.1 GCA_020725985.1 Methanomassiliicoccus sp. | reverse complement strand
CCTTCACCCTAAGGGAGCTCGGTATAGACCGCCTGATCGCCTCTGCCAGGTTGGCCCAGCCCGGCTCCTTCACCCCCGTCTCCTCGAAGTCCTTGCCGAAGGCGAGGAGCTTCTCGATCCTCATCGAGGTGGTCTTGATCTTGTTTAGATAGTCGAGTTGCTTCTCGTCCTGCGTCATGCCCTCCAGAAGCCCCTGGTATCCCCTTATGACAGTGAGATGATTGAGCAGATCGTGCCGAGTGAGGCTGCCGAGAAGCTGAAGCTTCCGGGTAAGTGTCGCCAGAGCCTCTTCCCTCCTCTTCCTCTCCGTAATGTCCGCGAACACTGTGGCGAACTTCCCTTTCGAAGGCGAGAAGGCGGAAATGCTGAAGTGCTTCCCCATGGGCGGGAAGAAGGTCTCGAATGAAATCGGCTCCCCGGTCAAAGCCACACGGGCGTACACATCCAGGTAGGGCGGCGACGGAGTTCCGTAGAGAGTCGATGCCTTCCTCCCGACGGCCGTCTCTTTGCCGATGCCCGTGATCGTCTCGAACGCGGGATTGACATCCTGCACCAGATAGTCGACCGGGTTCCCGTTCGCGTCGCACACCAGTCGATGTAGCGCGACGCCCTCTCCCATCGACGAGTACAGGGAGCGGTACTTCTCCTCGCTCTCCCGGAGCATCGCCTCCGCCTTCTTCCGCTCTGTGATGTCGATGGATAAAATGAAGATGCCCTCTGGCACAGGCTCGACGCTCAGCTCGAACCAGCCCCTCGATCCGTCGGGATAGGTGAACTCGTTCTCCAGCCTTCGGCGGGCCCTGCTCTCCATGCACTCCCGTAGGGCAGCGAACATATCGGTTTCCTCAATGCCCGAGTAGGATTCCATCATCGTCTTCCCGAGCAACTCCTCCTTCTGCCGGTGGCCGTGCATCGCCGCTGCTTCGTTCAAGTACAAGTAGCGCCAGTCACTTCCGATGATCTGGCAGCCCTCGAGCATGTTGTCGAGCGTCGTCCGGTATCGTTCCTCGGACTTTCCGAGGGTTTCCTCGGCCTTCTTCCTCCCGACCGCCTGCTTGACGGTGTTGGCGAGCTCGGCGAACTGCGCTTTCGGCTCGCCACCCTTCTTGATGTAGAAGTCGGCGCCGTTGTTGAGGGCCTCGATAACCACTTCCTCCCTTCCTTTGCCGGTGAAGAGGATGAAGGGGAGATCGATGCCATTCGATCTGACTGTCCTCAGGAACTCGATCCCGTCCATCTCCGGCATCTGGTAGTCGGAGATGATCGCATCGTACTCATCCCCCGCAAGCAGGTCAAGCGCCGAGCTCGCGGACGATGTCGTCTCGACCTCCAAGTCGCCGTGGTTCTCGAGGAAGATCTCGCTGATCTCGAGCATTGAAGGCTCGTCGTCCACCAGAAGGACCTTCGTCGTCTCTTCTCCTTCTTTTCCCAACTTCTTCGCCTGTAAATGAAGTCTCCTGGTGGCTTATATATAGGATTTCACATGATTATCAAGGAGGATAATCAGCTTCTGATCGTCACCTCCGAGACACTCCTGTCAACACCAGATGAATCGTGTGGAACCTACCCGAATGGGCAGGTGCAATTCCTGGTCATGTCATCCTTTTAGCTCGGATACTATTGTTCGAAGGCGGTCGATTACGTCTGGGTTCAACTCGCTCAGAATCCTCTCTACCTCGAGAACGAAGTCCTTTGTCTCCCTCTTCTCTTTCTCGACGTCCGGCCTCCAAGTAGTCGCATAGTACTGTAGTTCAACCCGATTCTCCTTCGATTTCCTGAATCGCTTCAACGACTCGAATGGCATCCTGTCGCCGATGAGGAACGTGAAGAGGGCGATCGTACAGTCGTGGATCTCGATTTCACACCTATCTTGGCAAGCACGGCATAGGCGGCGAAGTACTTCGCACAGTAGCCAGCGGAGACAACCCACTCAGCTAGCCCTGCCTGGGCCGTGGCCTCCATCGCTCTGAGCGCGTTTCTGGACTTGGCCAGATATGCTCTCGAGAGGTGATCGGAGGGGGCCACCAGCTTGACCCCCCTGCCTTGGCTCAGGCACCATCTGAGGAATTCCCCTTCTCTTGACATGATATCGCCACATTGCCTCGCAGAACTCGTCTGTCCCCCTCAGCACAACGTGATTCGAGACGATCTCCCTAAGGAAGGGATCTTCTCCCAGAATCCCTTCATCGAATTCCTTCTTCGTCGATGAAATGATGCTGATTCTTCTTCCAACGATGTTGCCGATATCCTCAATCGCATCGGCATCGAACTCATCTTCTGCCACGAGGAACAGATCAACATCGCTGTCGTCATCCGCAATTCCTTTCGCGAAGCTTCCGAATAGAATCAGCATACCCGTCGTGGCGTCTCCGACCTCCGTCGCCACCTTCTTCAGCATGTAGTTGCCTCTCAAGGCACCGATCGAGACGAATGTCTCTGCAAGGATCATGTGGTACTTCGTGATCGAATTCTCCAAGTTCATCGAGTACTCCTTGTTCCTTCCTCTTCTCGTGCTGACGAGAACGCCGCCTTCCTCGAGCTTCCTCAACTGAAGCTGGATTGCCTTCACGTCAACCTCGGTTCTCCTCGAAATCTCTCTCAAGTGAAATACGGCTGCGTAGTCGTTGCGGTAGAGGGCAAGAACTTTGAGGGTTGTCTGGTTGATGTTGTATTCGTTCATCATATGTTGTAATTGTACAACAAATACAAATCCCTTTCTCCTGCGATCACGCCGGCCAGAGCAACAGCTCGAGGCGGGCTCTTCAGACTACTGGAAAACGTAGGTCGTCCCGGCGGTGTTGAGAACGAACTGCTGCGGCATCTCCATGGCGAACTGGCCGATCGCCTTCCATCCTGTGCAGTGCATGGGGATGATGAACTCCGGGCCGATCTTCTTCATTTCCTCGATGGTGGGGGCGATAATCGGGTCGAACATTGGACCGGTCAGATGGAATCCCCCGAGGACCGCGTGGACCTTCTCCTCCCCGGTGATCGATTGCAGGTGTCGGACGGTATTGATGATGCCCGAGTGAGCGCACCCGCTGATGATCACCAGGCCTTTTCCCCTCACCCTGACCGCGATGCCGATATCGTCCCGGAACGGGTCCACGACCCATTTCCCGTCGATCAACGCCTCGGCCGAGGGGAAGCCCATCTCGAAACTTGTCGTCCTTCTGACGACTCCGGAAGAGAGAACGAGGCCCGAGGCCGTCGTCGCGGGGCCATCGGCCTTCTTGATATCCGCCCCCAGATTCCTCAACGCCTCTTCCTGTAGACTGGGGGTTTCGACCGCTCCGACGGACGGGATGTTCAGCCGGCGCCGGTTGAACGCCTCCGGATGCAGGAGCAGGGGAATGCCTTTCCTCCCGACCTTGAGAAACTCGATCAAGCCCCCGAAGTGATCGAAGTGGCCGTGGCTGAGTATCGCTGACTCGATCTGCGCCGGATCCTTCCGAAGGACTCTGAGGTTGTTCAGGAGGCAGGTCGGGGACACCGAGAAATCCATCATGACGAGGTGCTCCTCCGAGCCAGCGCTGACCTTCAGAAGGCAGGACAATCCGTGCTCGGCGAGGAGCCAGTTCGGAGGGGGCGTCATCGGCCGCTTGACCGTATCGGTGCTATGAATCAGCAGGGAGTCGACGTAGTTGTCCACGAGTATCGTGATCTCCAACCTGTCGGCCTCTCGGAATTCAAATCCTCCATCCGTCTGGTCGCTCATGTGAATCCTTCTCCTAGTCTCTCGTTGATGATTGACCTGGTTCGTCGATAAACGTTGCCATTGCCGGGAGAGCGATTCAATTGGGAGTCTGAGGTCCCTCGCGGCCGTATAGATATTCTTGTTCAGAAAAGCCCCCCTGTGGGTTCTAAGCGGGCAGGGTCTTCTAGGAGTTGGCCGGTAGCGAAAAGGATTCTTCGATTGAATCTCAGGCGGGTGCCGGATAAGAGTGCGCGTCCTGAAGGAACGGATGAATTCAGATTTCGTCACAGAGGCAGTTTCGGAGGCCTTTCATCTACGCCAATGGCATAGCATTGCATCGATGCTGATTCATTGGACTCGGATGGGTGAGTCAATCATCGAGAAGGAGGTAGCGCGGCAGTCCCTGTATGTGCACCCAACAATCCTTCCCCCCTACAATCCCGTCTTCTGATTCGTTGTGCCCGAAGACTCGCCAAGGGAGTGTGGTCTGAAGGCGGTGGCAATTGCGGGCGGACAATCGGGCAGCGTCTGGTAAGCCTTTGCTGCTGTCTTCTTTCTTCTACGCAGCAGCTGTTAACGATGACAGCGAGAAGCGACTCAAGTACGATATCATCCAAGAGGCAACGTTCTTATAGGCGCCCAAGGGATGGTAACATGCCATTTTTTTCTGGCAAAACTGAAAGGGGGGTGAATACGTGGCG
>DYTM01000131.1 GCA_020725985.1 Methanomassiliicoccus sp. | reverse complement strand
CAGGTTTTCCCCGATGATCATGCTCGCGCATGTCCCCACGATCCCGATCATCCTGGGGTGGAACTCCGCCTCCACCTTCCTCAGGATGCCGACGAGCTTCTCCTCCGCCCCGAAGATGAGGTCGCTCTCCTGCATGCCTGTCGTGACCACCGTAACGCCGGCCTCTTCGAGAAGGCGGGAGGCGGTGAAGCCGCAGCCCGGGGGTCCGTGCATGACGATGACGTCCGCCTCCAGGTCCCTGAGCGTGTACATCGCGGCGACGATTGGGCTCGGCCTGGGATGCAGGACTTCGGTCACTGGTAAGCCTCCTTGGTGCACCAGAGAACCGCGTCGTGGTTTGCCTTGATTTCCGAGATGTCCCCTATTGACCTGAGCGCCGCGCTTTCCCGAGGCATTTCCTCGCGACGGCACAGAAGGTACGTACCGGTCACGCACTCCTTCCGTTGCGCCACGACGTTCTCAAGCGCGCCGATGTCCAGCTTTTCGCATATGTTCCTGGTGGCTGGCTCGATGACAACGCCGATGCTGCTGAAGCCGTAGTAGTCCCTGAGGCAGGCGACGATGAAATCGATCGAGGAAGCCGTCACGCCCGGATTCCTCTCCCTGATGACCCACGTTCCCCGGTCCCTCACCACCTCCCCCCGCCCGGGAATTCCTGTGAATGTCCCAAGCGCTTGGGCTGCGTCCTCGAGCTCCGCCCCCGCCTCCACCGTGGCGGCGAGCGCCGCCGAAAATGCCGGGAGATATGACGGGACGAGATACGATCCAGGGACTTCGACGATGAGCTCCTTCTCCCCATCGGTGTACACCTCCAGATCTACGTCCCGTTCGAATGAAAGAGGAGGCGTCGCCTTCACATCCAAGGCTCCTCCGTCTCCGAAGGTGACCACTCCGACGCCCTCGTCCACGAGGTCGAGCCAAAGATCCTTCTCCTTCTCCCTGACGATGAGAGACTTGGTCGCACCAGCGGCCATCTGCGCCTTACCGTCGAACGCCCTTCGGGTCCCGCGCGCAATCGGGTAGTTGTCCTCGATCGTCGTTATGACCCCGATCTCCGCCAGTCCCGTTCCTCCAAGGGAGATTTCGAAAACTCCGAAGTCGAATTCCTTCCGCATCTTCCACACCCTGAGGATCGAGGGCGGGGCGATACTCGACTTCGAGGCGATCCTGACCTCCTCCTCGCCCAAGTGGAATATCCCCCTGCTGCTGAGGAGCATGACGCTGCATCCTAGATCCCTTAATATGTGTGCTATCAAGTGGCAGGTCGAAGTCTTTCCTTTCGTCCCAGTGACCTCTATTATCCTTCCCTCGAACGAGCAGAGCTCCCCCACGGCCTGGTGGGCGGTAATCTTCCTGTCGCAGGCGGCGGCCCCGAGGAACTCATCCGGGCAGTGAATCGGCATCACCGCCAGATCGAAGTGTCTGTCCGGGGCCAACTGAAGGTACTCTATTCCCGCCTCTTTGAGCTGCTCCTTCACCTCCTCGCCAGCCGTGCGGTAGCAGTCCACGGCGCAGACTTCCGCTCCCCGCGCCTTGTACTCCAGGGCGAGCGTCGATCCGCCGTGGGTAAGGTCCATCACCAGGACTTTCAACTTCACTCCTTCTTCATCCTCTCTCTGAGGCGATCCTCCAAGACGTCCGTCACCCTCTCGTCCAGACCGATCGGCTCGCAGTATCTGATATCGACCTCCATTCCATCAACCTTGGTCTTCCCGCCCTTGCTTCCCTGCGGGATTCCCAGCTCTCCGGTGATGTCGTCTCTCGTGTGAATGCCATGCGCGAGGAAGCACGGGATCACGTACACTCTCTCAGCCCCCGACTCGACGAGCTTCTTCAGGCCCTCCTTAATCGTCGGGGTGTTGATGTTCATGAATCCGACAAGGACAGGCATGGAGCTCATCCGTCTCCCGAGCTGCTCGGCGTAGTGCGTGACGACGTTCTTGTTGTGATCGAGCTTGCTGCCGTGTCCGATGACCAGTATTCCTTCCTTCTGCATTGAATTCCTCCTCTTTTGCAGTCCTGCCCGTCAGATTAAAGGCTGTTATGATAAATATCTTTCTGAAAACCAAGGCGACTGGACCGCACCACTTCCATCCTCCCTTGCAAAGCGGGGCTCAGGATCGATCGCAGGAGAAACGGGGAAGGTCGCCGAACGATGCGTCAGGAAGGAGGAAGGAGCCCAGTCTAGGGAATCAGGACAGGTCATGCGTTTTGGCTGGTTTTCCCGAAGAAAATCGAAAAGAGTTAATAGCGAAAACCGGGATGGGGGAACTGGAGCAGGCTAAGCACCATTTGCCCTTCGAGTCTGTCGGAGAATTGCCCAATGTTGCCCCTGATGATTGACTTCACTGGAAGGAAAGTCGTCGTGTTCGGCGGAGGCGAGGTCGGGCTCCGCAAGGCCAAGTACTTCTCGAGAGAGGCCGAAGTGGTCGCTGTGAGCCTCGACTTCGTCGATGGTTTCCGGTCGGGGGGGATCAGGACGGTGAGGTCGGACCTGAACGACTCGCTCGACGCGTGGCTCGAATGGGCCGACTACGTCGTGGCGGCTACTGACGATCCTCCCCTGAACGAGAGGATATGCTCGGCCGCGATCGCAAGGGGAAGGCAATTCAATCGGGCGGACGGCGTGGGCTCGTTTCTCATCCCCTCGGTCGTCGACCGGGGGAATTTGACTATCGCTATATCCACGGCCGGCAGGAGCCCGGCGGTGTCGAAGCGCCTCAAGGAGCATCTGGATCTCGCGATCGGGGAGGAATGGTCCTCGATGGTGAGGCTCCAGGAGGAGCTCAGGGAGGAGGTCAGGGCCTCGCTGCCAGACAGGCTGTCGAGGGAGTCGTTCCTCCGGTCAGTAGTCGAGGACCCGGAGATACTCGAAACTCTTCCAAAGGACTACGAGAAGGCGAAGAGGCTCGCGATGAGGAAGCTGGGGAGTGATTGAGACGATACTGAGCGCCCACGTCACCCACAAGTCCGCGGACCTGTCCTGCCTCGAGCTGATTGGAAAGCACGATGAGAGGACGCTCATCCAGCGGCTGGGGAATATCAAAGGGGTCAAGGAGTGCGCCGTTCTTCGTACCTGCAACCGGATCGAGCTCTACGCGTTCACCGAGGATTCGGTGGCGACGAGGCAGGGCATGGAAGAGCTCATCAGCAAGTTCATTCCCTTCGATCCCGAGCGGAATCTCGTCCAGTTCCTCACTCAGACCGACTCGATCCGGCACCTCCTTCGCGTCGCGAGCGGACTCGAGTCGATGATCGTCGGCGAGGACCAGATCCAGTCCCAGGTGAAGGAGGCGTTCGAGTTCGCCGGGGCGGAGGGGCACATCGGCCCGGTCCTGTCCCTGGTGTTCAGGAAGGCGATCAGCGTCGGGAAGAAGGTCAGGACCGAGACGAGGGTGAACAAGGGTTCGGTCTCGGTCGGCTCGGCGGCGGTGGACCTGGCGGAGCGTCTGCTCGGGGATCTTGAAGGGAGGACGATCCTCGTCATCGGCGCCGGGGAAATGGCCACGCTCATCGCGAAGTATCTGGTGGGGAAGAGGCCGAACACCATCTTCGTATCGAATCGCACCTACGACCGGGCTGTCGAGCTCGCGTGGTACCTTGGCGGACAGGCGATCCGCCTGGACAGCCTCTACGACTACCTTCACAGGTGCGATATCGTCCTCGTCGCCACCTCCTCCCCGCACGTCATCCTCGACAAGATGATGGTGGAGAAGGCGCTCGCGCGGAAGGGGGAGAGGGGGAAGCTCCTCATCATTGACGTTTCTTTTCCGAGAAACGTGGCCGAGGAGGTGAAGGTCCTCGGGGGCGTGGAGCTTCACGACATGGACGGGCTGAGGGGAGTGGCCCAAGAGAACATCATGAGACGGAAGAAGGAGATTCACGAGGCGGAGAGGATCATATCGGAGGAGCTGCAGCTCCTGGACAGGAAGCTGGAGGAAATGGGCGCCTCCGAGGTAATAAGGGCGATGAGGAAGAAGTACGATTCCATGAAGGAGCGGGAGACCAGGAAGGCGATGAACCGTTTGAACGGCGGAAGCGATGCGACCGAGGAGGTGGTGGCGGACTTCGCCAACGCCCTCACGAGCAGGTTCCTGGCGGACCCCACCGAGATGCTCAAGAACGCGTCCCGGGAGAAGAGAGAGGAAATCCTGAAGGCGGCGAAGGAGCTATTCAGACTGGAGGAGGAGAAGAATGTTTCCTGAAACGAGATTGAGGCGGCTGCGGATGAACCCGCTGATAAGGGACATGGTCAGGGAGACGAGGCTGTCTCCGAAGAACTTCATCTACCCGATGTTCTTCAACGAGAATCTGACCAAGGAGAAGCCGATTGCATCGATGCCAGGCGTAAGCGCTTTTCCGACCAACATGGCGGGGGCGGAAGCGGCGAAGGCGTATGAGCTCGGGATACCGGCGGTC
>DYTM01000130.1:766-4424 GCA_020725985.1 Methanomassiliicoccus sp. | reverse complement strand
GTTCAAGGACGCCGGGGTCAGGACGGTCGTGACCTCTTGCGCGGGCTGCTTCAGGACCCTGAAGAAGGAATATGGGATGGAGGGAATCGAGGTCCTGCATATCACTGAGTTCGTCGACAGACTTCTGCAGGAAGGCAGACTGTCTGTGAAGAAGAGCAGGGATAGGGTCACCTACCACGACCCCTGCCATCTGGGGAAGCATATGGGCGTGTACGACGCGCCTCGAAGGGTCATGAAGAAAGTGGCGACGCTGGTCGAGATGGAGCATTGCCGGGAGAACTCGATGTGCTGCGGGGCGGGAGGCGGCGTCAAGTCAGCCTTCGACGAGACTGCCACTGGGATCGGGGCGAAGCGCATGGAGGAGGCGAAAGGGATCGGGGCCAAGATCGTCGTGACCCCCTGCCCCTTCTGTCGCACGAACCTCGCAGATTCCTCTGACTGCCTGCCAGTCGTGGACTTCGCCGAGTTCGTCGCGTCCAAGCTCAGGAAGTAGGCTACCCCCCTCGACGAGCAGCGGGGGTTCTTCTCTTTCAATACTCTTCTTCCTCGAAGCCAGCTCTACAGATTCCGTCGGCTTTCTGAACACTTCTGGGTAGTGGTTTTCAAATGTCGAAACATTCATAAGTCTTGAATTGGATTAGGTCGGACAGGGGGTAAAATATGGCCAAAGCGTTTGTTTTGATGAAGATGGGGAGTCCCGAAGACCTCAAAATGATGGACTACCCCACTCCAAAGGCAAAACCTGGTAGCGTCGTAGCTGACGTGAAACTCTGCGGCGTTTGCGGCACAGATACCCACATTATTTACGGGAGACTGCCGGTGCCCACTCCACAGCTACTTGGACATGAGTGATTTGGGACAGTGAGAGAGCTTGGCAAGGGCGTAAAGACCGACTACGTCGGGAACCCGCTCGAGGAGGGGGACTTCATAGCTACCTGCCTTGCGAAGTGCGGCAAGTGCTGGTTCTGCCACAACCTGCCGGGAAGGGAGAGCTTGTGCCAGAACTTGGAGGTCGTAGGTATCAGTCCTCACAAGGCTACCGAGCCGCCACACTTCTGGGGAGCGTTCGCTGAGCACGTGTACGTTCCGGAGATCATGCCGGTGTTCAAGTTCCCGAAGGGTCTCACGGAGAAGGAGATGGTGCTCATCGAGCCAGTTGCGGTGGCCACGAGAGCATTCAAGAGGGCCCAGTCTGGTGGGACGGACTGCGCATATGCTGGGGAGGGAGTTGATCCGTCTCAGACCGTTGTCATCCAGGGTCTCGGACCTATCGGGCAGTGCCACACCTTCGTCAACAATGTGTACGGAATGGACAACATCATCGGCATCGACATTGTTCCGAGCAGACTCGAGCAGGCCAAGAAGATGGGTGCGAAGCATCTCATCAACATGAAGGACGTGCCCACGACCGAAGACCGCGTCGAGAAGATCATGGAGATCACCAACGGCATCGGTGCGGACGTCGTGATCGAGGCGACCGGTGTGCCTGCAGCGTTTTCTGAGTCATTCAAGCTCGTGAGGCGCGGCGGAACCGTCGTCGAGATGGGTCACTTCACGAACACTGGAGAGACCAAGGTCAACCCGCATGTCGACTTCTGCAACAAGGAAGTCAACTGCTTCGGTGACTGGGGGTACTCCAAGTTCGAGTACAAGACCGCGATCGCCGTCATGATGAAGGCGAAGAAGATGAAGATACCCTTCGGCGAAATCTGCGCAGAGATCGCCCCGCTCGAGGATCTGCCGAACCAGATCCTGAGGCAGGAGAAGAGGCTCTCGCCAGGGAAGATCGCAGTCAGGCCGTAAGCGACGAAACACTAGTCAAAGCAGTGGCTCGTTCCGAGTCACTGCCATACTCAATTTTTCTTGTTCTCATCCCGAAGCCCTCTCCATCGCCAGCCTCCTCGGCTCGTCGCGACTCGCGGCGGAACATCAATGGAGAAGCGGTCGTCCCGGATGGCGGTATGAAATCGGATTGGAAGAAAATACGGGAGCCGAAGGTGAGCGGATCTACACCTTCAGTGCCTTCTTGACTTCTTCTCGGGGGTGACGTTCGGGTCGCCCTCGATCTTCATCGTGATCTTGTTCCAGAGCCATTCCTTGTGTTCCTCTGGTACTCGGCTCCACTTCTTTCCCACGATCTCGAGTGTGAACTCCGAGGTCATGATGAAGCCGACTATCTTCCTCTCGGCCTCATCCTCCAAGTGCATAGACATGAAAGCGCACATGGTTGCGGGAATCAGGAATAGCGCATATAAGCGTTTCGGGAAGAGCTCGTCTCGATGCGCGATAAAGCCTTTAGCCTCCGACGCTGGAAGGTCAGCTCCTTATCTTCTTCAGCACCTCGTCTTCCTTGATTCCAGCGAGCACCTTCGCATATTCTGCCTTCGCAGGAAGGTTCCCCTGGCGGAGAATCATGATTCTCTGGGCCTGCGGGGACCCCGCTCCGTGCATCGACTCGATCAGCGCGGTGCCTCCGGAGATGTTCTCAAGGAGCCTGATCAATCTAGCCCTTTCCTCAGCGGAGACGCCCTCCCTCCCCTTCATGTACTTCTCCAGATACTTCCCTACCCTTTCGTCCTTGAAGTCCTTCTGGGAAGGCAGGGTGGCGACGATGCCACCCGCCAGGTCTTGCGAGAGCCTTCCGATCTCGTAGATCAAGCGGGTGACGTTCTGCTTCGTCACGTTGGCGAGCAGCGGATCTACCAGGTAAGCGCCGGATCTGGTCGGCATGCCCTCGCTTGAGCAGGCGATCGAGCCGCAGTAAAGGGTCTCCGTCAGATGCATCATCTCTGTCAGCTTGTCCCTGACGTGGGAGGCATCCTGGACCCCGTGTGCCTGGGCGAGGGCCGCACTTGCCCCGACGATGACGTCGCCGACGCCGGCCTTGCACCCTCCGTAGTTCTGCCGATGGTAGGAGGCGAACCTCTCAACCAGCATGCCCGAGAAGTCGAACTCCCCGCACATGAACACCCTTTCGTTCGGGATGAAGACATCGTCGAAAACGACGAGCGCCTCCCCGCCCACTATTCCATATCCAAGGTTGCCCCTGTCCACCCCTCCCTCGAACTTGCGCGAGTCATTCGTCTGCCGGCCGAGGATGTGGACAATCCCCTTCTCATCCGAGGGGACGGCAAAGGAAACGGCGTAGTCAGCATCGTCTGCCGTCATGTTCAGAGTGGGCATCACGAGCAGCATGTGGGAGTTCGCAGATCCAGTCTGGTGGGCCTTCGCCCCCCTGACCACGATTCCGTCCTCTCTTCGCTCGACCACATGCACGAACATGTCAGGATCGTTTTGCTGGCTCGGTCGGAGGCCTCTGTCCCCCTTCGCATCCGTCATGGCCCCACCTATCATCAGGTCCTTCTCCTGGACCATCCCAATGAACTTCCTGGCCTTCTGGAAGTAGTCCGTCCCGAGCTTCTGGTCCATCTCGAAGGTCGTCGTGTAGACGGCGTTCATCGCGTCCAAGCCAACGCATCTTTGGAAGCAGGACCCGGTCTTCCTCCCGATCATCCTCAGCATCTTGACCTTCTTGACCAGATCGGACGCGCTCTGGTGGATGTGGGTGAAGCGGTTTATCGTCTTGCCAGTGAGATGAGATGTTGCAGTCATGAGATCCGCGAACTGCGGGTCGTGGGCGAGTTCGTAGGTCACGGCG
>DYTM01000130.1:0-756 GCA_020725985.1 Methanomassiliicoccus sp. | reverse complement strand
TCCCAGGTGAATGGGTGGTCCGCCACGCTCTCTAACCTCTCTCCGAAAACGTACGCTTCAGTTCTCATCTTGCGAAGGCTTTCCAGGTACTGCTTGCCGTTCATCATGAGATCCACTCCGAAGTAATCTGGTGACCAGTCCGGGCTACGTTTCACCGCCTATATATGACTTGGCGACCTCCCACGTTTGCAGGCATGTCCGGGGTCTTCTGTCCGGCCACTCAGTCCAACCTGATTTATACTCCGCTGGAGATTCCCTAGACGGTGTGCTGATGATCACGAGATCCAAGGACGCCAAGGTGGTGCAGCCCGTCGACGGCATCCTCAGGAGGACGGTCGCCTGCGGGGAGAAGTGCCAGATCGTCGAGTTCAAGCTGAGGAAAGGGGCGAAGATCCCCTCCCACAAGCATCCTCACGAGCAGATAGGGTTCGTGGGGAAGGGGAAGTTCAGGATTTCGGTCGGGGGGGAGGAGAGCGTGGTCGGAGAAGGGGACGGCTACACGATCATGCCGAATGTCGAGCATTCCGTCGACGTGCTGGAGGACACTGTCGCTATCGACGTCTTCTCACCGCCACGAGAGGACTTCATGGACAAGTGAATCCCGGCGCCATTCACTTTGACCGGAAGAAGAACCATTCAGGTGGGGAAAGCCGCCTTCAGAATGGTGACGACGGCGACCATCGCCGCAGCCATGCCCACGACGAACCAAGGATTGATCCTGATCGCCTTCTCGTCCTCCGAGACGAAATACCTGAT
>DYTM01000129.1:880-4432 GCA_020725985.1 Methanomassiliicoccus sp. | reverse complement strand
AGCTGGTCGCCGTCGACGGACTCTCGTTCGCAGTTGAAAAGGGCGAGATATTCGGCCTTCTGGGACCGAATGGCGCCGGGAAAACAACCACGATCAAGATGCTCGTCACCCTCCTTCCCTCCACATCCGGCTGGGCGGAGGTCGCCGGGCACCGCGTCGACACCGAGCCGAAGAGGATCAGGGAGATGATAGGCTACGTTCCGCAGATGCTCTCTGCGGAGGGCTCTCTCACGGGCTATGAGAACCTCCTCATTTTTTCGAAGCTGTACGGCATCCCGAGGGGGGAGAGGGAGGAGAGGATCAGGAACGCCCTCAAGCTGATGGGTCTTTCTGAGGCAGCCGACCGTCTCGCGCGGACCTACTCGGGCGGAATGCTGCGTCGGCTCGAGATCGCCCAAGCCGCCTTGCACCGGCCCGCGATCATGTTCATGGATGAGCCGACAGTCG
Organism: Methanomassiliicoccus sp.; assembly: GCA_020725985.1. Taxonomy (GTDB): domain Archaea; phylum Thermoplasmatota; class Thermoplasmata; order Methanomassiliicoccales; family JACIVX01; genus DYTM01. The sequence goes on along the minus strand of DYTM01000129.1, from coordinate 3,985 downwards.
GCCTCGACCCCATCGCCAGGAAAGCGGTGTGGGATCTCATAACCGAGCTGAGGGGGGAGCACGACGCGTCGATCGTGCTCACCACACACCTGATGGAGGAGGCCGAGGCCCTTTGCGACCGCGTCGCGATCATGCATGAGGGGAAGCTGGCGGCGATGGGAAGCCCGGGGGACCTGATGGCGGAGGTGGGAGCCTCGAGCCTGAACGAGGTCTTCATCCACTACGCGGGGGAATCGATCGAGGTCGCCGGGAGCTTCAAGGACGTCCAGAGGGAAAGGAAGACGGCGAGGAGGCTGGGCTAGGATGCTCAAGACCTCTAGAGGACCTAGTTCGTTGTTCTCGAACTACATCCGCAAGGCCGCGGCGGTGGTGGAGCTCGAGCTCCGCAAGCTCCGCCACGATCCGACGGAACTCTTGACCCGCGCCGTTCAGCCGATCCTGTGGCTTGTCGTCTTCGGAGGAGTGTTCACCCAGGCAAGGATCATCCCCACCCCGGGGCTGAGGTACATCGATTTCATGGCGCCGGGCGTTCTGGGTCAGAGCATCCTGTTCATCTCGATCTTCTACGGGATATCGATCATTTGGGAGAGGGACTTGGGAAGCGTTCAGAGAGTCCTCACCACCCCCACCCCCCGAACGGCCTTGGTCGCCGGCAAGGCGCTGTCCGCCGGGATGAGGGGGTTGTCGCAGGCCGCGATCATCTACCTTCTCGCGGTGATCATCGGGATCACCCTCGTGCTTGACCCCCTTTCGATTATTCTCGTCGTCGTCTTCCTCCTTCTAGGGGCGGCGGTGTTCGCAACGCTCTCGCTCATCATCGCCTGCATCGTCCGGACCCAGGAAAGGTTCATGGGGATCGGGCAGCTGATGACAATGCCCCTCTTTCTGGCAAGCAACGCCATCTACCCGATCTCCCTGATGCCGGACTGGCTCAAGGTCATCGCGTACGGGAATCCCTTGACCTACATGGTCGATGCCCTCAGGGGCCTGATGATCGAAGGGGCGGCGAGCGAATACGGGATCGCGATAGATTTCGTCGTCCTGTCGGTGACTGCAGTCGTCTTGATTCTGATATGCGCGAGGCTGTATCCCCGCGTCGCTCAGTGAAGGAATGCCGTGGCATCATCTGAACGCCCTTCCTCTGGGATGAATCTGGGGGAATAGGTTGACAGAATGCCGCGAGCCTAGGAACGCCCAGGAGGCGCATGCAGCAAAGTATTAGTCCGATGGAGGAATTCGGTGGTCGGGAGAAGATTGCGCAGCATTCATTTTCCAGCGGCACTGCTCGTGTTCGTCCTCGCCCTCGCCTCCGTTCCGCTTGCGGCGAGCGCAGGAAGCGGCACGCTCGTCCAGGACGGCAACGAATTCTACGATGCCGTTGGAAATGCCACCTCGCTCGTCTATCCTGATGGGGTCCTCATCGGCAATTCGACCAACTCAAGCTACGCCAGATATCAGTTCGCAGTCAACTCCGCCCCGCCGACCTACAACCTTTCCCTCAGCCTCTATTACACCGGGACCTCCGGGAATGGTCCGACGATCAGCCTCTTCAACTGGACCTCGTCCAGTTGGGATATGATCGCAACCGACATAGGAACAGGGGAGAACCTCACCTACTCGGTCAACGACCTTTCCCTATACTTCATTGAAGCCGCGGGCACCGTCGGAGTGGAGGTGTCCGTGGAAGTCAACGAGTCGGCCGATATCGGAACTGTCGGTCTCGACTGGATGTACGACGAGACGCCACCCTCCAATCCCAACGACTTCAGCGCGATACCTTCACCGGGCACCTGGACCTCGGACAACACGATCTACGCGGAATGGTCAGGCGCTTACGACGACTACTCGGGCATCGGAGGCTACTCGGTCATCTGGGATCAGTCCCCCGACACGTTGCCCGGCACCGCCATCAACTCGACCGCCGCGAACTCCACCAGCCCCTCCCTTGCCGATGGCACATGGTACCTCCATGTCCGAACGGTCGACGGCTCGGGGAATTGGAACTCCTCGGCCTATCATATCGGCCCGTTCATGATCGACGCGACGGCGCCTTCGAATCCCTCAGGCAACGATTCCGATCCCCTGACGGACACGTGGTCGAGCGACAACACCGTCTCGGTGAGCTGGACCGGGGCGGCCGATGCCGGGGGCGGGGTCCAGGGCTACTCCTACACCTGGTCCCAGGATTCATCTACTATCCCTGATGCGACCGTGGACACGACGGACAACGACGCCGTCAGTCCCGCCCTTGCCGACGGCACATGGTACCTTCACATCAGGACCGTCGACAACGCTGGCAACTGGAATGCCGAGGCGTATCATGTCGGACCGTTCCGGATCGACACGGTCGCCCCCACCAACCCCGTGAGCAACTCCTCCGATCCTGTCACTGGGGTGTGGACGAATGACACCACCGTCACCGTCGAATGGTCCGGGGCGAGCGATCTCGGCAGCGGGGTGCAGGGGTACTCGGTCGAGTGGTCCCAGGACCCGTCGACAGTCCCCGACCAGATAGCGGATCCGACCGGCGCGACGACCACAAGCCCCTCCCTTACGGACGGCACTTGGTACCTTCATGTGCGATCCGTCGACAACGCGAGCCTGTGGGCCTCTGACGCCTACCACATCGGCCCCTTCCTGATTGACGCGACCGCTCCCGGGAGCCCGAACGTCCAGGGCCCGCCCGCGTGGTCCAACGATACCACACCCTACTTCAACTGGACCGCGCCGTCGGACGCGAGCGGGATCCTCGGTTATTCGTATGTGATGGACGCCCTTCCGGATGAGATCGTTGATACCTCTTTATTGAATGTTACTTGGACTTCATTGCCTGACGGCCCCCACATTTTCTATGTCAGGACGGCCGACCTGGCGGGCAACTGGGGTGCGGCCTCTTCCTACTCATTCTCAATCGATACCGTCCTTCCCTCCCTGGCCATTGTCGCCCCGACGGACGGGACGATTCAGAACTCGACCACGGTCGATGTCACTTGGACTGGCGGGGACGGCCTGTCGGGCATCGATCACTTCGAGATCTTGATGGATTCGGGCAGCCCGGTTGATGTCGGCACCAATCTCGCGTATCAGTTCACAAGCGTTCCCGAC
>DYTM01000129.1:0-870 GCA_020725985.1 Methanomassiliicoccus sp. | reverse complement strand
GCCTCATTCCATCACCGTGGTCGCGGTGGACGCGGCCGGCAATGTTGCCAATGGCACGATTGCGATCATCGTGGACACGGTCGCCCCGTCCCTGACTCTCTCGATTGAAGGGACGGTCGGCTCGAACGGCTGGTACGTCTCCCCGGTGAACGTGACGATCAATGCCAATGACAACACCACCAGCGTCGCCAATGTCATGTACAACCTCGACTCGGGAGGATGGCAGATATACACAGTGCCGATTCCGATATCGGAGAATGGCAATCACTCGCTCCAGTACTTCGCCTTAGATCTGGCGGGCAACAACAACTCCGCCTCCGCCGAAATCAGGATCGACACGATGCAGTTCTATTTTCTCTTCAACGTTCTGAACAGTACCGTATTCAACTCCAACTATGTCGCCGTCGCCTGGACTGTCTACAACGCCGTCAGCGGCATCGATCACTTCGAGTACTCTCTTGACGGCGGAGCGTTCCAGAACTTAGGGAGCACCGCCTCTGTCGGACTGGTCAATGTCTCAGAGGGATCTCACATCCTCGTCGTCATAGCATTCGACAACGCCGGGAACCAAGCGGAACGGTCGCTGTGGTTCACAGTCGACACCCAGCCTCCGAGCCTCGAGTTCGATGTGCCCGACGGCGAGATGTTCAACTCGACGCCCTTCGCGATCGGCTGGTTATCGGAGGATGAGACCACCGAGATCGCCTACTTCTCATACAGCCTCGACGGCGGGCAGTTCGTTTCGAACGGGAACGAAAGCTCGATCGTGTTCAGCGAAATCTCGGAAGGCAATCATTTCCTGACGGTGAGGGCGTACGACCTGGCCGGTAACTTCGCCGCCCTCTCCCTCTCCTTCGTCGTCGATACCAT
>DYTM01000128.1 GCA_020725985.1 Methanomassiliicoccus sp. | reverse complement strand
TTTTCAATGTGTCCCCTCCCCAGGGTTGGTCCCCGACCGAGCCCTTCACCAATACAGGAATGATGACCACTTCGCCGTAGAGAGACCGCATGATGTTCCTCACCGCCCTCACCTTGACGGGGTTGTCCGAGCCCACGCCGACGATCATCGGCCGGAGCATCTTCCCGTTCTCGTCCACCTCTCCCCTCAAAATCCTCGTGGAGCTGATGGGGGAACAGTCCTGAGCGAGAATGTACGGTATTGACTCGATCCTCAAAGGCCTCAGTCCCTTCTCCTCTCTGACAGCATTGATCCTCTTCCCGGTCTCTATCGTCCTCGGCGAGACGACGAGAACCTCCATCTCGGGATCAGTGGCCGCGCTTCCCATAGGGTCTTCGAGCACCTCGACCTCCCATCTCCCTCCCTTCGTCGATAGGTAGTCGCGGACTGGAACGAGTCGCGTTTCCATGGGGACCCCGATCTCCTTCGTTCGGGCGACGAAGGAGTCAGAGCTCACCCCCACGACCACATGGTCCCCGAGAGAGAATGCCTTGTCGATGAGAACCCTGTGCCCCCGGTGGAACCGGTTGAAGGTGCCCGCAACGCCGACCTTCATTGAACCGCCATCATGATGACGGCCGCGGTCAGGATCGCGAGCGTCGCGAGGTAAAGGATGATGAGCTGACGCTTACGCTTCTTGAGGATCTCCCCGCCTGCGTTGCTGCATTCGGTGGAGCAGTAGTTCGAGTCGCCGATGAAGGCCTTGCCGCACTGACGGCAGTGTTTGTGTTGAGCAATCCGGTCTGCCATGGCCTCCCACAATAACGCATCGACGCCTAAAAAGCTAACTGCCCTGCGAGAAAGATCATGCCAGGCGCCCGCGGCGATCTATCTCGTTATTGACTATTGTGACACAATGATCGGCATGGTAGCTTATCGGACCGATCTTCAGCTTCCGGGGCCGGTAGTCCATGAGCGTCTCCTCCTCTTCGGGGGTGAGGTCTTGGTCGTCCCCGAAGGCCACATCCTCCGGGAAATCGAACTCCCTGATGTCGGTCCCGTCCTCCTTTAGATAGATCATCTGGCTTTCCTTCGAGACGATCGAGAGAACGTCCTTGTAGGAGCGGTTGGACGCGTAGATGCCAGGGGAACATCTATCCTCGACGTCGATCTTCTGCATCAATGCGTTCCTCACCAGCGCCCCGGTGCTCCTCTCGTCCGGGTTGAGGTATTTCAACTCGGAGCCCACGAAGCGGAGCGTCTTTGGCGGAGAAGGAAGACCAAGGAGGATAAGGTGGACCTCCACCTCCCTCCTGATGTCGTGCGAAAGGAAGAAGGAGGAGTTGATGCAGCAAAGAAGAACGTCGAGTCTTCCGGTGCTCCCGGAGAGATCGTCGAGCTTGAAAGCCCCGGATGTGGTGGCCCTGTGCCCGACGACGATGAACCGCCTCACTCCTTCGCCTCCAGGCCGCTGGACTGAAGCTGCCTCATGAGCTGCCGCCGGAGCTTCCGGTTGCCGAGGAAACCCTTGACAGCCTTCTTCGAGTTGTTGTACTGCCTCAGGAGCTCCCTCACATCCTTGGGATCCGCCCCCGACCCCCTCGCTATCCTCAACACCCTGGCGGACTTGATGATTCTCGGATTCTCCATCTCCTCCTCGGTCATCGAGTCCATGATGACCCTGAACTTCCAGAGTCGCTGCTGCGATTCCTCGACGTCGAGCTTGTCGGTGAGGCCGGGTATGCCCGGAAGCATGGCCACGAGCTTCTTCAGCGGCCCCATGCTCGTCACCATCTCCATCTGCTCGTACATTTCCGTGAGGGTGAACCGTCCGGCCATGATCTTCTTCGTCGTCTCGAGGGCCTGTTCCTCGGTGATCGATTCCCTCGCCTTCTCCATCAGGGACTGAATGTCCCCCATTCCCAGCAGGCGGGAAATGAACCTCGCCGGCTCGAATGGCTCTAGATCTTCGAGATGCTCTCCCGTTCCGATGAAGACGATCGGCGCTTGGGTCTGCGATACAGCGCTCAGCGCCCCTCCGCCCTTCGCCGTCCCGTCAAGCTTGGTGAGAATGACCCCGGTCACCCCGACCGCATCGTGGAACGCCTTCGCCTGGGGCCCGGCCTGCTGACCGGTTGCGGCATCCAAGACAAGTATCCTTTCTGTGGGTTTCGCCTCCTCCGCGACATCCTTCAGCTCCTTTATGAGGTCCGCCTCGAGGCCGTGCCGTCCGGAGGTGTCTATCAGAATGACGTCCGAGCCGGAGAAGGTCTTCATCCCCTCCCGGACTATCGTCCTTGCGTTCTTCTCCTCCCGGCCGCCGAAGACCTGTATGCCGAGCTTGTCGCCGATCTGCTTTAGCTGGTCAAACGCCGCGGGGCGGTGCACGTCCGCTGCGATGAACCCCACCTTGAGCCCCTTCTTGTGGAAGTACCTGCCGAGCTTGCCGGCGGTGGTGGTCTTCCCCTGCCCGTAGAGGCCGACCATCATGATGGTTTGGTGGCCAAGGGCGACGCTCCTCCCCTCCCCGAGGATCTTCACCAACTCCTCGTAGATGATCTTGATGACATGCTCCCTCGAGCTCATGCCGAACGGAGGTTTCTCTGTCAGCGCCCTCCGCTCCACCTCCTTCGTGATTTCGAGGACGAGCTTGACGTTGACATCAGCCTGCAGGAGGGCGCGCTGGATGTCCCTCGTCACCTCCTTGACAAGCTTGTCGTCGATGTGGCTCGCGTTTGCAACCCTCTTCAGAACGTCCCTCAGCGAACGTCCGAGCCCCTCAAGTACCATGGCCCTGCACCTTTCGCCGTCAAGCACACCCTGAACTAATAAACTTTCTTATCCAGGCAAGCAGAGCAAAAAAGGGATGGGAAGGGCTAGCCTTCTCAGAAGGGATGGGATGCACTCTAACAACTAGCCCAGAATTTCCCGAGTCAATTATAATCGTAAAGCTATATAAAGTTTATGACGATGCGGCCTTCCAATCTTCACTTTTCTTGCCCCGCAACCATACGAATGTTGAGCAGGAAGGGAAAAAAACACTCGAAGAGGAAAAGGATCAGAGATAGCCAGACTTCTGAAGGGTCATGATGTCCTCGGTGCTCAGCTTCTCCCCCTTCTTGAATCGGTCGAAGATCTCCTCGGCCTCCTTCATCGCGGAGGACTCCTCCTTCTTCTTCCTCGCCCTCCGAGCCTTCTGCCTCAGCCCAGTGATGATCTTGTCGTAGTCGTGGACCTGCCGGATCGACTCGATGTGCTTCCGGTGCTCCTCATCGGCCTTCAGCTTCGTCTCGATGAACATCTCCTGAGCGTCGTCCGCCTCCTTCCGGAGCTTGTCCGCCTGCTCGTAGAGCTCGATCATCTTGTCATGCTCGGACTGAGCCTTCTCCGCCAGCTCTCCCACCATTCTGTGGGAGTTCTCGGCCTTCTCCTTCGCCTCCCTGAGCTCCTTGATGGCGTTCCTTATCTCCGCGTTCTGCTCGAGCGCCTTCTCCCTCTCCTTTATCTGCGCCTGGAGCTGGGAGAGGAGATCGATTATTTCCCTTTCCTTCTCAGGGCTCAGGACGGAGGTCATCTGCTTGAACTCGAGGTTCTTCAGATCCTTCTTGAGCCTCGCGATCGGGGGGCCATCCTTCGGAAGATTATCCTTCTTCAGCTTGACGACGAGATCGTTGAGCTCGTTGACCTTCCGGTTCCAGAGGTCCCGGCTCTCCTTCGATTCCCTCACCTGAACGTTGAGCGAGTCCCTCGTCTCCCTGTGCTTGGAGGCTTCATCCACGAGCTCCCTCACCTTCGCGTTGAGTTCGTCACGCTTCTCCACCCATTCCTTGGTCTTGTCGTTCAACTCGTCCCGGACGCGACGGTGCTTCTCCGCCTCATTGTTCGCAACTTGTCTCTTCTGCTCGAGCTCCTCCAAGAGTTCCGTCATGCATTCACACTCAACAATTCAGGCACACAACTGAGACGGGATGGACATATTGACATTCGTTTATAATCCTTTCGTTTTCCGTTGGAAAATGGGTCAAGGCCAGTAGCAAACCTACCTCATTTCTCCGTCGTCCTTGTCCTCCTCTTCGTCCCCCTTCTTTTCCGAGGAGCTGAGCTCGATGTCGTGCCACTGGTCCCCGAAGCGGTCCGCCCCTCCAGTCTTGAGCTGGAATTTCACCCTCAGTCGGCCGTTTTCGAAGAACACATAGGCGTTCTTGACGGTTGACAGGTAATACGAGACCCTCTTCCCCTGCTGGGAAAGCCTGCGTTCCTTGCACTCTATCAGCCCCACCTTCTGAAGGTCCCTTATCCGCCGGTAGCAGGCGGCGATGGGGATGCCGAACTTCTCGGCGATCTCCTGGGCAGAGCGGGGCATCCTCACCGTCGCGACGAGTATCTTCACCGCGTATTCGTCCGTGAGAAGCTGGGACGTCTTGAGAAGGTCGATGGCCTTTCCTCCCTTCAGACAGAAGAAAAGGATGGATGAATAATAAAATCTTCCGAATCTGACCTAATT
>DYTM01000127.1 GCA_020725985.1 Methanomassiliicoccus sp. | reverse complement strand
TCCGCCTCGTCGATCAGATCGTCCAGGGTGACCACGCGTCCCTTCCTCGTCGACATCCTTCCCTCGGGAAGGGAGACGAAGGAGTAGAACACGTTCTCAGGCAGCCGGTCTACACCGAGAATCCTGAGGGCGGCGGCGAGATGCGCCATGCCGAGCTTCTGATCCTCGCCAAGGACGTTGATGAGATGGTCCGCGCGTCTGAACTTGTAGAGATGGTACGCCATGTCCCTCGTCGTGTAGAGCGTCGTGCCGTCGCTCCTGGTGAAGAAGAACTTCGTGTCCCGACCGTGGATACCGAACTCCTCCAGATTGAGATAGAACGCGCCCCCCTCCTGACGGCACTGACTGACGGACTTGAGGCGCTCGACCACCTCCCTCGCCCTTCCGTCCAGGATGAACTGCGACTCCCAGATGAATCCGTCCAGGCTGACGTTCACGGCCGCGAGGCTCTCATTGATCCCCTGCAGCATCGTCTGCGCCGTCCGCCGCACTTTGAGTATCGTCTCCTCGTCGCCGTCCTCGAACCTCCTCAGCATCTCCCCAATCGTCTCGCTCACCCTGGGGTCGCTCTCCATGAGCTCGTTCGCTTTCTGGTAGAAGCCGACAAGCCTGTGATCGGCCTTGTCCCTCTCGCTCTTCGGCACATCGATGGGGGGGATGTTCTCGATGCCCCAGGTGAGGAGGACGACCTGCCTGCCCACATCGTTCACGTAGTACTCGGTCGTGACCTCGTAGCCGGCGAACCTCATGCACCGTGCGAGCGTGTCGCCTATCAGGGGATTCCTCGCCCTGCCGACGTGGATCGGTCCCGTCGGATTGACGGAGGTGTGCTCGAGCAGGACCGACACCCCCCTCGGTTCTCCCCGACCGTAGTTCTCCCTCGACCGCAGTATCTCTGCGAGCGTCGCTTGGGCGAGCTTGGCCTCGTCAAGCCGGAAATTGAGATAGCCCTTCTCATCCCAGACCTTAGATATGAGAGAGACCGCCGGAAGGCGCGATACCAGCTCGGACGCGATGGCGGCCGGGGGCTTCTTCAGCACCTTTGCGAACTGGAAGCAAGGGACGGCGAAGTCTGCGATCTCGGGGGAGGGGAGCTCGATGTCGAAAGGCTGCTCCACGCCCATCGCCCGGAGTCCGGCCTCCACGGCCCTCTCCACCTCCGCCCTGAAAGGTTCGATCGGGTCCATGTCATCCTCCCGTCGAGAAGCGAAGGATCGCGGCGATCCCGCCGAACGCCTTGAGGAGCATCTCACCCTCCTCCGAATCCCCCGAAATCAGTTCGACCGCGGTGCCGACTTTCTCAGCCAGCTCGTAGAACTCGTCAATCATGTCAACGTCCGACACGATTGAAGCGTCTGAATTGCATTGGCTGCACTTGACGCTTTCCGGCACCTTGTCCACCGTGATGACCTCCTTCCGCCCGCAGCTACCGCACTCGACGGTAACCCTGCGCTTGCGCAGCTCCTCCGAGAGGAGCAGAGTGTCGACAGCGCCTATCTGGAGGTTCCTCCTCACCTCCTCCTCACCGTATGCGGCAAGCCCTCCCTCGGATTTCCGGATCTCCTCGAGGAGTCGCTGTATGAGGCGCTTCTCCCTCATCAGATCGAGGTCCGTCAGCTTCTCTTTGCCCCTCTCCATGAGCTCCCTCAGCCCGTACTCGTCGGTGTAACCAGTGTCGAAGGTGTCGATGACCTTCTTCTGAAGCTCGTGATGGAGGTAGCACGACTCGTTGAAGTAATCCTTCGTCGGTCCGGGGCCCCCGATCAGTAGCCCCTGGAGGTCCTTGAGGTTGAGGAATGCCTCGGTCGCCGTATCCGCAACCTTCGTGAAGAACTCATGGGCGGCGATCTCGATCAACCTCTCGAACCTGAGTGCGGACTGACCCCCCATCCTATGCTTGCTTGGAACGAGGGACTGGATGTTCTTGATCACCTGAACCCTCTTTCCCCTGAGGATTCCCAGGGTGGCCTCGCTCCGGTCGATGACAAGCAGTCCATATGATTTCTTCTCCGTAAGCATGTCCAGAAGCGGGTCAAGGTAGAACTCGGAGTCGCATCTGTAGAGGAAGGTGGCTATGGGCTCGGGCGGCTCAAGCACGTACTGGACCATTCGGGTCTGGTCGCCTCCCACCGCCACCTCCCCGACGAAAAGAACGAGTCCGTTGGCTGGAGGCTTCTTGAAGGCCTTGAGCCTCGAGAGAATCGATTGAATCGCCCCCTGGACGTTTTTCCTCGTGCTTTGGGACTTGATGTTCGAGGATTGAGAGTACTCGCCCCTCAGGTAGGCAGCGGCGTCGAATATCTGCTTGTCCGGGGGAACGTAGACTGAGATGAGCTCGGTGCCGCGCCCGTGAAGCTCCCTGATCTCCTCTACCGCTCTCTTGAAATCGTATCTCTGCTTGTCGCTGAGCTTCTCCCCAGTGTGTGCGGTCGATTCCATCTGTCTGACGACCTATGAGTTTTTGTACGCCAAAAGGGATTACGGTATTAAATCTGTTGGTGTCCACATGGATAAGGTCGTGATCTCCCTCGGCGGTTCAGTCATCGTGCCTGACGAGGGGGACGCGGCATTCTTGATGAGACTCGCTTCGCTCCTCAGAAGGCTGTCGGAGGAGTACCACATCTGCGTCGTCTGCGGGGGAGGCAAGGTCGCCCGCTACTACATCTCGACCGGAAGGGAGCTCGGGATGACGAGTGAGGAGCTCGACAACCTCGGCATAGCCGTCACAAGGCTCAACGCCACCCTCCTCCTCCTCGCCCTCGGGGAGACTGCTGTTCCGGCGATACCGAGGACCGAGGAAGAGGCGGCGAGGATGATGGACCATAGGGGAATCGTGATCATGGGCGGGACCTCACCCGGCCACACCACTGACGCGGTGGCGGCGCTCGTTGCCGAGAAGGCAAAGGCCACGAGGATCGTCAATGCGACCTCGGTCGACGCCGCCTACTCCGCCGATCCCAGGCGGTTCCCGGACGCGACCCGCTTCACGACCCTGACCTTCAGGAAGTTTCACGACCTCGTCGACAAAGGGACGCACGAGGCCGGCCCTTCCGACATATTCGACAGACTCGGTGCGGAAATCGCGATGAGGGCTGGCATCCCCGTATACATCGTTCACGGGCGGAACGTCGAGGAGATCGAGAATGCCGTGCGGGGAGGGGCGGTGAAGGGCACCGTCGTCCAGGGCTGAGGACCCGGACGGTAATATTATTACAATTGAAGCGGATGGTGCTCTGCGGAAGGGATGAGGAAGATTGAGGCACAAACGTGGCGCGAAGCAACGTCAGTTCCAGATGCCTTCTCGACAAACTCCGTCGGCGCCCCCGGCGCTCACCCTCGGGGTTATCTTCGGCTTGATTGGCGGGGTGATCATCGTCGCCTCGACATCTCTGTCCTGGGCGAGGGACGTTCTCGTTCAAGGGGATGTTGTGAGCCTCGCGATCTGGAACCTCACGGGGATTGATGCGAAGTACTTCGCCCTCTGCCTCGTCCCAATCGCGGGCGCTCTCGTGGCTTCATTCTCAATCGTGGAGATGATGACAAGGAGCGGTCGAGTTCGGCATTCCCTGCTGTGGGCCTGCTCGGGACTCGCGTCGGCCCTGATCACTTCACTCGTCCTCATCATAGGCCTTTTCTGGATTAACGACGACTTCCTCATCGGGGTTTCGGCCACCGGGAGGTTCGGAGCGGCCGCATTCGTGGCCGCATTCGGCTGCGTGCTCGGCGTGGCCGGAGGCATCATCCTCCTCGCCGCGCATACGAGGCCGCACCGGATACCTTGGAGAACGAGACCCCAGGTGCTCGCCGAGGACGCCGAACCGGTGCGGACAGCGCCGAGATCCAAGGAGGGCGTCGATGAGTTCTCCGACGCGCAGGGGAAGAAGTGCCCCAACTGCAGCTCCCCGGTAGGGGAGGGGTGGAGGACCTGCCCTGTGTGCGGCTCGAGGCTCGGCTGATCGATGCTCAGAGATCAACGAGGTCATCGCTATCGACCATGGTGATACCGAGGCGGTCGAGCACCTTCTTCATCAGCGTCACTCTCGACCTCCTCATCGACTTCTTGTGAACGTAAGCGAGGGAGGCCCCGCCGCTCATCCCGGCGGCGATCTTGACCAGATCTGAGGCTGCCTCCTCGTCTGCTTGGTCGATGACGTAGTTGGGAATCATGTGGCCGAACGATACCTTCTTGGACATGGCTACCTCGGTGAATCGGGGAGCGTAGTGGCCCCCGCCGATCCCGATCACGATCGGGTTTCCGGCGATCCGGGGATCCATAACGCTCGATGCGATTGCGCGCGCGGCCTGCATGTCCTCCCACATCGATTCGTCGCTCCCTATCTCCACGAACAGGGCGGGAGTCTGGAGGTAAGGGCCGTGATGTGTGACCTCGAACGACACCTCGAACGGAAGACCCGAGGCCTCCCTCTTCAATCGTCTCAGAATGCTGGTGGCCGAGTGGGGAGAGGCGGGAACGAGAAGGCGCTCCCTTCCCCCATACTCAGCCTTCGAGTAGT
>DYTM01000126.1 GCA_020725985.1 Methanomassiliicoccus sp. | reverse complement strand
AATCAAATGTCGCAGATCAAAGCCTTCAGCGATGCTAGACCAAGAAGACTGATTGTCGTCCTTTCGAGTGGTACGGAGAAGGGAGTCCCTCAAATCAAGAGGTCCCTGGCCGAGAAGAAGATGCGTTGCAGAGTAATGAACTATAGGGAACTGGCGTACTGGGAAAGATGATAGGAATTGGTCTGAAAACGATATTTAGAGCAGCAAAGATTAAAAAGGTTCAGAAGCCTTGATGGAGTTCGGGATGGGATTAGGGAAGACTAGCTCTGGGGTGGTGCCGAGTGGAATGTGTCGCTTGGGATGAGGAAAGGTGGGGAATGAGCTACGAAAAGTTCAGGAAAGAAATCGAGGCGACAAGAGACGACATGCTATGGTTCTACAGCGAGATCGCAAGGCTGCGGAAGACACACCTGGGGAAGTGGATTGCTGTCAAGGACAAGAGGATTCTCTCGTCGGGTCGGAATTACGAATCCTTCATGACAGAACTTAAGAAGAAAGGGGACCTGGCACGCGTACAGATATTCTTCGTAGCTCCCGATAACTTCGTCGATCTCCTCTGAGGTAAGCCGCTTGTGGAGAATACCCATTTCGCTAGCAGAAGACAATCGTCCGAGGCTGACCGCGAACGTCGTATGGCTTGAGAAGGGAAGCATGATTCTCACAAACTTCATTGTCGATACTGGAGCCGTTTCGGTATATCTCGGCCAAAGTGACGCTGAAAGGCTCGGAGCTGACTATAATCAGCTGATACACTCGAACAAGACCATTGGGGGTGTGGGAGGTAGAGGTGAATCGCGTCTGTTGAAGAATGCGCTCCTTTTGATACCGTGCGAGGAGAACAAGACGATGGAAGCATCGTTCCCTGAACTGAACGTACTTAGGAACCCGGAGGCTGAAGAGAAGGTCGAGAGGAGAAAAGGACAGGTGAGGAAGATCAGAGTGCCTGCACCGAACCTTATTGGCGTCGATTTCATGGTTGAGCAGAAGGCGACGTTGGCTCTCGACTTTGCGTCACGGGCCGGCACCCTGCAGATTCTCTGACGATCATTGTCTTAAGTTTCCCTTTGCGCTCCTCTTTGCTACCGACGATTCTATGGTCGATCGGAGTGTAGCAATTCGTCTCACGCGTCATCTGATTGAGGGGTATCGCCATCCTCAGCACCACAGGGCAGCCCTTCCTACTACTTGTCGGGGGCGCAAGGTACCGAGGCGATCTACTTGGATCAGGCCGTCCCCTTCTGGGAATACTCGACAAAGAACCAAACTCCCAGGATGATGAAGAACAATCCCACGAGCCAGTTCAGCAGATCCTCGAAGATGATCACCAAGACTCCGAATATCATGGCGATGACCGCCCAAATCGGACTCAGCTTCATTCATGACCTCCTAATGTGGGAGTGGGATTCACGGCGATAAATAGGTATCCTTTCCTGCTTCGGCTGCCGATAATCACGCCCGATAATCTGACCGCCGCCTCCAAGTACCAGTGAGTTCGTAATGAACACAACGGGCCCGGGTCGCCGAGGACGCTGGGGCGAACATTCTCGCGGCATTGCTTCACACCGCCCGGGTCCGTACCATTCTCACAACAGAAACGGATTGAACATAGACTGCTGGCTCTCATTATCAGATTTGATGAGAGTCCCCGAAGCTTGATATACGGAACAACTTTCTTAGAAACGGAGAAGGCCGAAACGGCTCAATGGCAGGTTAGTCGTATGATCAACGTTCTTCATGTCGACGACGAGCCAGACTTCCTCGAGGTGGCAAGGGAGTTCCTCGAGCTCGACGGAGAGATCAAGCTAACCTCGTGCACGTCGGCCGGGGAGGTCCTGGAGAAGAATCTGGATTTCCTGCGAGGATTCGGCGTCATAGTCTCGGATTACCAGATGCCCGGGGTGGACGGCCTGGAGTTCCTAAATGCCGTCAAAAGACTCGATCCGGAGATACCCTTCATACTCTTTACCGGCAAGGGCAGGGAAGAGGTGGCGATGAGGGGCCTCAACGCCGGGGCGGAGTTCTACCTGACAAAGGGGGGCGATCCGAGGTCGCAGTTCGCCGAGCTAGCGAACATGATCGTTCACTCGGCGGAGAGGCGGCAGGCGCGGATATCGCTCGAGCATAACGCGAAGCGGTTCAGGCAGCTGATCGAGAACGCCTCCGACATGATCTCGGTATTGGACGAGCGGGGCTTCACCGTCTACGCGAGTCCTTCGACGACGCGTATCCTGGGGTATCTTCCGGAGGAGCTCATCGGAAAGAGCCTTGTCGAGATCGTTCATCCGGACGACCTAGGTCGCGTAATGGAGACATTCGCGAAGATTTTCTCGAGCGGATCCGACATCACGATCGACGAAGCGAGGATCCGGCACAAGAACGGTTCCTGGCGCCTGCTTGAAGGCACTGCGAGACTGACTTCCTCCGAGGAGGGGTCGCTCCAGGCGATCGTGAACACGAGGGACGTCACTGAAAGGAAGAGAGCCAAGGCCGAGCTGGAGCACGCCAACTCCGTCCTGCGGACGGTGGTCGATGTCAATCGCGCGCTCGTCAACGAAGAGGACCCGGAGAAGATGCTCGACCAGGTGTGCAGGGCCCTCGTCGACAAAGGATGCTACAGGAACGCGTGGATAGCCCTCGTCGACAATCGCGATCGGATTCTTCTTGCAGTCGGGGCGGGTTTCGGAGAGGATTGGAATGAGCTCGAGGAAAGGCTGCGCGACGGCGATCTCCCGGCGTGCCTCCGGAAGGCGTTGGGTCACGGCATCGCGGTTCTCGTCGACGACAGGGGCGGCTTCTGCGGTAGCTGTCCCATCCGCCCTGGGGCCCACGGCGGCGGGACAATTAGCGTCAGGCTTCATCACGCCGGCACTGTCTACGGGGTCCTGACGGTCGAACCCGCGCGGGGATGCGTGGAGTGCGGGGAGGAGCTCGATCTGCTCGAGAACATGGCGGGAGATATCGGGCATGCGCTGAAGAGCCTCGAGACGGAGGATCTGCTGGCGGAATCGGAGGAGAGCTACAGGGCGATATTCCACAACACCGGCACGATCATGGTCATCGTCGAACAAGACGGAACGATAGCACTCGTCAACGAGGAGTTCTGCAAGCTGATGGGGACCACAAGGGAGGATGTCGAGGGAAAGAGGATATGGACCGAGTTCATACATCCCGACGACCTGCCGATGATGACATCCTATCACAAGTCGAGGCGGATCGATCCTCGCTCCGTACCGAGCAGGTACGAGACCAGGGTCGTCGACGGTCTTGGGGGCGTGAGAAACCTGCTGATCGCCGTCGGCATCATACCGGGGACGAGTCGGTCGATCGCATCCGCGATCGACATCACAGAACAGAAGAAGGCGGAGCGTCCCGGGCGAGGCTGATCGCGCGGATTCGATCCGAATCCGCTCGGGCAATCTGGGTCAGCAAGATTCTGGCAGCAATGGGAGTCGGGTCGCAGAGATACGGATGTCTTGGGGGCTTATTCCCTTGTTCAGTACCAGTACTTCGACAGATTCGAGGCGATGTCGTAGTGAACCTTCTCGTCGTGCGCCAACCGCGTCAGCCGGTTCAGGATGTGAGTTCTGTCTTCGGGGCTGAGGTAGGAGGAAGTATCTGAGTTCTCGGTCGCCTTCCTGATGAACTCGTAGAGCTCGTACGCCGCCATCTCGGCCGCCGGCATGTCCCCGATCAGGTCGACGGCCGACTTCTTGGCGAAGTCCAGTTCGGGAGGGAGAGATCCGATCATATTGTCCTCCGCAGTAGGTTTCATCATCCCGATCATCCCCTCGACTGCCGCTCGATGGCCTTTGGAGTCCTCGGCTATCCTGAAAAGGATCTCGCGCATCCTCTCGCTCCTCGAGTCCCCGTAGCCCATCCAGTTGCTCAGTCCCTCGAAGCCGCTCTCGATCCGGACAGCCTCCCTCAGAAGGCCCACAAGCTCGGCTTTCGTCTTGCCCTCCGTCATGTAACCACTTCGATTGTTGGCAGGGCGATACTTAATCCTTCGCCCAAGGTTATCATAGTGGCGTTTCAGGCAGTATCATCGCCGATAATCTGACCGCGGGTTCTAAGTATCGTAGAGGCGGTCCCGTCGGACGCAAGGCGGGCCCGGGAAGTTAGGAATGATGGGAGACCCCTACAGCATCCGATCATCATCGGATCCGCCTCATTCCCTCGTTCGGAAGTCAAGTCGGATTTGCGAGTGCGATAATCGACCAGCACCATTTGTCCCGGCACTCATTTTCTTCATCTGGCCCGAAGGCCGGACACGACCCGGCGTCGAAGCGACCGAAGCCGGGACGATGCAATTCGAGAATGAGAAGGCAATTCTTATATCGTCATCCAGCCTTTGATGTGACGATTATCATGGCGGAAGAGGAAACCAAGGAAAAGGGCAAGGCGGAAGAGGCGGCGGAGAAGACCGGTGAAGTCGTCGGGAAAGGCCTCAAGAAGGGTTGGGGAGGGGTCAAGGGAGTCGGCAAGGGTCTGAAGGAAGGAGTGTCGAAGAAAGAAGAAGA